>JBBRUH010000126.1:0-12808 GCA_038248005.1 Cytophagales bacterium
ATATTCTTCTTTTTCGCAGAATAAAATTTTAAAACTACATACTACAAAAGAAACAATACTTTTTCAGAATAAAATTTGTTGAGTTTGAAAAATATTTTTACCAGTTCAATACTAGGTAAGAGCCAATTTTATTCAAAACATCCTCACTATTTGAGACATTACAAAGCGTATTAAACTTGATTAATATATATTCAAAGAATTCAGTTAAGTCTTTTATTTGGTCAAAAGAATTCAAAAAATTATTCATAGATACATCAAATAATAGCCCTATCAAAAGAGGATTATTCTCATCTATTATAGAATCTATTGGATTAGTCTGTTCTGCATGAATATACATTTCATGCTCTATTAGTGATTGAAGTTCAAAATATTTTTTGACTTCTTCAGCAAAAAGTCTGAGTTTTTCGTGAAAACTGTAAGGCGTTTGTGAGCCCATAAATATTTTCTTATGTTCTGAATATATAGGTTTTAATGTTTGAGGGATGGATACTTTATCCATTTCTTCAAAATAAAGATATATATCTGCATTTTCAAGATGGACAATAGCTTTTTTGATATGAGTTAACATAACTATTTGTAATTTTAGATTGAAAAACAAATATAGTTTTTTATTCAAACAATTCCTTTCATTTGCGAAAATAGATTTTAATTTCTTATATTTTAGAAAATAAACATCTATATATCATGGCTAAAAAACGCAAATTAGAGGTAAATGGAATTAGTATTACTGTAACTGAGAAGAATCAAGAAGACTTTATTTCACTTACTGACATAGCCAATGGCTTTGAGGGTGGCAGTTCTCTGATAGAAAAATGGATTCGCAATAAAAATACGATTGAGTTCTTAGCTGTTTGGGAGAGACTTTATAATCCTGATTTCAATGATGATGCATATATAGAAATTATTAAAAGTGCAGGAAGTAATCGTTTTGTCATGTCTGCCAAACAATGGATTCAAAAAACCAATGCAATAGGTATTGTAGCAAGTGCAGGACGTTATGGTGGCACAAATGCAAGAATTGAAATTGCTTTTGAATTTTCAATTTGGTTAAATCCATTTTTCAAGATGATTTCAATTAAAAGGAATATAGATATTCAACAAGATTATTCTAATATATTTGATGGAGTTTTTAAAGTCAATAGTTTAATCCTTATTCAACCTTGTTATCTCTATCTAATGCAGGATTTGAAAAACAAACTTTATAAAATTGGTATTTCAATCCGCCCCTTTTACAGAGAAAAGACATTGCAATCTGAAAGTCCTAATATAATATTGATATACACAAAAGAATTTTCTACTCAAAGTGAAGCATCTAAAATAGAAAATATGTTGCATAATAAGTATTCAAAAAATAGAGTTCGTGGTGAGTGGTTTAGTTTACTATTATCTGAAGTATCAGAAATAAAATCTTTATTTTTATAATGAAATAAGCCAATTAAAAAATATCAAAAAACACCCAACACCCAACACTTCTCCAGAGTAGTGTAAATGTGATAGACTTCAAAATATTACCATAATACGCCTATAATTGTTATCTTAGCATAGCGATTATAAGACAAACTTAAAAAGCGAATAAAACGATGGAAATAATACTTGAAGTGAATCATAAAACCTTTTTAGAGGAATTTATTAGGCTTATTCAAGAGCATGATATTTCTTTTATATACTCCTACTAAAAATGGATTTTACCAGCAATGAATACTATTTCTATTTACAAACTAAAAAACCCTCATAGTAATTAGAATAAAACCCTTGTCGTTAATATTTAATAATGACAATTAAACCTATAAGAATATGATACAAGAAGAGCGTCTTTATCAATCCATTTTAGTCCAGTTGAGTGCTGTTCCGACTGATTATTTACAGCAAGTGGATAACTTTTTACAAAATCTCACGAAGGAAATTCATCAAAAAAAACAAAATAGGGATGAGATATTAAGTTTAGCAGGTGCTTGGTCTGATATGTCAGATAGCGATTTTGACGGATATTTACAAACTGTAAAGAATACTAAGTCTGAGATGTTTAGCCGTGATATTGAATTATGAAGCAGGCTTTAATTGATACAGATACACTTTCTCAATAACTACCTTTCTAATCCTTTGATAGATTCTCTGGCTTTTTTTGGTTATTCAAAAAACTAGGGAAAGCCTTTTTAAGTTTTATTTTGTATATTTGGTTATAAAATTAGGGAATATGAATACAGAAATCAAAATACTCACTTTACTCAAAGAACTCACAGAATTACAAAAACTGCGTTTGGTAGATTTCTTAGAGGCGATTCTAGGGCAAACTTCAACACTTAAAAAGCCCAAAAATTTACTCAAATTTGCAGGCTGTATTCCGTCAAGTGATTTAGCTTTGATGCAAAAAAGCATTGAAGAAGATTGTAACAAGATTGATGAAGATGAGTGGTAAATATTTATTAGATACTAATATTATTATTGCCTTATTTGCAGAGGAACGGGATATTTTAGATAAAATTCTAACTGCGAAAGAAATTTATATCCCTGCAATTGCTTTAGGAGAGATGTATTATAGAGCTTATAATTCACAAAGGATTCAAGAAAATGTTCTGAAACTCAAAGAATTTGAAATAGAAACCAACATACTTACTTGTAATGCTCAGACTGCCCATATTTACGGGAAGATCAAATCCTCTCTTAAAAAGAAAGGCATAAAGATTCCTGAAAATGATATTTGGATAGCATCTTTAACCCTTGAAAATGACGTGATTTTGGTAAGTAGAGATAAACATTTTGATAATATAGATACACTAAAATTAGAAAAATGGTAAATTTCAGTCCAGTCTAAGTATCATTATTCAATAGAATTACACTATTACTTGATATGAAGCTATTATCTCCTCTTTTGATACATCCTCAGATATTCTTTATAAAATCATTACAACCTTAATACCTTATCAATTCACTCCTTACCTCGGAGCAGTCAGCACATTGTATTTTTCGGTATTGGTAGGGTCTAGTTTGACGGCGATGCGGTGTACTTCGGTACGCATATCAGCGGGGGCTTCTTTGAAGATATTGACGATTTCTCTGTTTTTGGCATCAAAGAAAATATTAATCAATACTGCGGAAGGTTTGAGTTTGTTGGCTTCTTCTAAGCCTTTGATAGCTTCTAAGATAGATTCTCTTGCTTTTTCGGGGTCTGTCAAGAAAGTATCCAAGCCGAGTCTGTGGTATTGATAAAGTCCATTGCGAAGGGAAAGCATTTGCTGGCTATTGAGATTCTCTATGAGCCAAAAGCGATTGCGGTTATTTTGTGTACTTCCCCAGCCAACTTCGCCCGAGGATTGGGCAATGTTCATAATATTAAAAGCCTGCTCTACATAAGGACTTCCGCCTAGTTCTTCAAAGGTATCGTAGTCTAATGCCAAGACCATGTAGGCATAAAAAGCCAAGACAGAGGTCAGGTTACTGGTGTAGGTAGTCGGGCTAAAAATGAGGGGCTGTCCTTGTGTATAAACAAAGTTAAAATCTCTATCCACAAAGCTAAATAGATTAGACTCATAGTTAGTATTATAGACAGGGCGAGAGGCTTGAATCTGGGCAGTCGCCTGGAATACGTTTTGAGCGGGTGAATTGGTCAGGGTAATGACGAGGTTGCATTCTATTTGTTCCCCTTTACCAAACTCATCTTGAGTCCAGCGTTGGTTATTCATAAAGTTATTCAGTGCTTTTTGTAAATCATCAAACAAAGCTTTTTCAGTGGCTTGATTGGTGTTTAGGGGGGTTGCATCTATAGTGATATTGCAGCGTAGTTCCTGTGCATCGCTGGCTGCCCAGCAGTGTATAAAAATGAGGATAAAGCCCAAGCAAATCTTTCGCATCATTTGATTTTGTTTTAGATTAAAACGATAAACATCCGAAGAATAGTTTACTCCGGATGTTTTTCTGTAATTCAGTAGAGATGATTACGGTGTTTTACGTTGTGTAATATCGCTTTCATCTCCACAAGTATTTTTACATTTACCATTGTCAAGAGAGATATAAGATATAAAATATAAATTATGAGTTCTTAATCCTCTGATAATTAATAACTTAATAGTTAATGATGATTAGTTTGTTTTTTCCTTTTTGCTAAGTAAAATACTCACTCATCACTTATAATTCATCACTCATCATTCACTTAGATACTTGCTAAAGCTTCTTTTACTCTGTCGGCAGCATCTTTAAGCACGATGGCAGAAGATACTTTTAGGCCAGACTCTTTTATAATCTTTGCTCCCTCTTCGGCATTCGTTCCTTGAAGACGTACAATGATAGGTACTTCGATGTTTCCTATGTTTTTGTACGCTTCTACTACACCATTCGCCACACGATCACAACGCACGATTCCACCAAATACGTTGATAAGGATGGCTTTTACGTTGGGGTCTTTGAGGATAATTCTAAAACCAGCTTCTACAGTCTGAGCATTTGCTCCACCCCCTACATCTAGGAAGTTGGCAGGCTCACCACCAGATAACTTGATGATGTCCATGGTAGCCATGGCTAGACCTGCACCATTTACCATACAGCCCACGTTTCCGTCAAGCTTTACGTAGTTAAGGTCTGCTTTTTTGGCTTCTACTTCTAAAGGCTCTTCTTCACGAATATCACGTAGTTCGGCAAGGTCTTTATGACGATACAGGGCATTGTCATCAATATCTACTTTGGCATCTACAGCGATGATTCTGTCATCAGAAGTCTTAAGCACAGGGTTAATTTCAAAAAGAGCTGAATCTATGTCTTCATACGCTTTGTAAAGAGCAGTAATGAATTTAACCATTTCTTTGTGTGCTTTTCCTTCTAAGCCTAGTTGGAAAGCAAGCTTACGAGCTTGGAAAGGCTGCAAACCTACACGAGGGTCTATAAACTCTCTTAGGATTTTTTCAGGAGTATTTTTGGCTACTTCTTCTATGTCCATCCCACCTTCTGTACTTGCCACGATTACATTACGGCTTGTATCACGGTCAAGTAATACGCTCATATAATATTCTTTTGGCTCGCTCGCACCAGGATAATAGACATCTTGTGCAATCAGTACTTGGTGTACTTTCTTGCCCTCAGGGCCTGTCTGTGGCGTTACGAGTTGCATACCGATGATTTGGTCAGAAAGGGTTTTCACATCCTCATAGCTTTTGGCTATTTTCACACCGCCTCCTTTGCCACGTCCACCTGCGTGGATTTGTGCTTTGACCACAAACCAAGTTGAGCCAGTTTCTTTATTGACTTCTTTGGCTGCTTTTACGGCATCCTCGGGGCTAGTAGCTACTACGCCCTCTTGAATGGCTACGCCGTAGCGTTTGAGTATCTCTTTTGATTGATATTCGTGTAGATTCATTCGTTAGATTATTTTATAAGAATTATAGAGGATAAATAATAGATAATAAGTAATGAGTTATAAATGGTGGGTGATGAGTTATTCATATAAAATACTGATAATCAGTATTTTATATGAATATCAGAATTCAAACTAATTTTGACCATTTACTTACTAAAATTAAGCCTAATCATCTAAGTTTTTATTTTCAAACAATTTTGCCCTAAACTAAAGAATAAATTTAAAATTTAAAAAGAAACGTTCCTTTAATATCAGATAATAGTGTCAAATTTCAGTAGCAGTATTATTTTTTCATCCCTTACCTCAAGTTCTCCTTTTGGGGGTTAGTGGGCTTCTTATCTGCGATTATCCACATCTCCTAGCATACTTAGGTAGCTATCATAGCGACTAAATGAAATATCTCCTGTTTCTACGGCAGCTTTGACGGCACATTTGGGTTCATTAGTATGGATGCAGTTATGAAATTTGCATTCTCCTATCAATGCACGCATCTCAGGAAAGTAATGACCGAGTTCTTCGGCAGCGATTTCTAACAAGCCTAATTCTTTGATGCCAGGGGTGTCTATGATAAAAGTATTGGGACTAATCTCGTGCATCTCTGCAAAGGTGGTTGTGTGTACACCTTTATTGGCAAAGTTGGAGATTTCGGAGGTTTTGATATTGAGGTCAGGAGAGATTTTATTGATTAAAGTAGATTTGCCTACGCCCGAATGTCCTGAAATCAATGATTTTTTTTGATACAGCAAAGCCTCAAATGTTTCAATACCTTGCTCTTCGGTGGCAGAAACAAGATGACATGGATAGCCCAATCGTGCATAAATATCATTTAATGCCTCTATAAGTTCTAGGTCATCTGCATCAAGCAAATCAGCTTTGTTAAAAATAATCTGAGAAGGAATTCTGAATGCTTCGGCTGATACCAAAAACCTATCTATAAAGCCCATAGAGGTGCGAGGGTAGGCTAGAGTCGCTATCAGCAAGGCTTGGTCTATATTGGCCGCTATCATGTGTCCGTGGGCTGTCTTATGGACTGATTTGCGAATGAGGTAGTTTTCTCTAGGATTAATTCCTGTGATGATACCTACATTTTCGGCTTCATCTTCCATTTGCCATTCTACTACATCTCCTACTGCAATAGGGTTTGTTACTTTCAAGCCTTTGAGCTTAAACTTTCCCCTAAGACGACAGCGTATGATTTCATGAGTATCTTCTCGCCTCACTTCATACCAAGAACCTGTAGAACGCATGACTAGACCTTGCATAGGCATTTTATTTTTCTTGCAAAATTACTCAAAAAAACGGTATCAAACGACAGTATCATATAGCAGTGGCAGATAACAGTATCATATTTCAGTATCATGTAGCAGTGGCAGTATCACATAAATATTTTTAAGTAAATGGTCAAAATTAGTTTGTACTTTAATAGAGTTTATTACGATGTTTTTATATTGATAAATACCGTTCAAGCGAAGAATCATAGCCAAACGGAATTTTAGTATTTCTAAATTCTTAAAATAAAATAAAAATTTCGCTTATCTATCTGTACTTGCTTAAATTTGCAAAGCAGTGAATAGATAATCTGCTCCCCTCTATAAAATAAAGATAGGCTAAATATAAAAATAGACCATGAATAAATTATTTCTTTTTGATGCGATGGCTTTAATATACAGAGCTCATTTTGCATTTAGCAAAAACCCACGTATCAACTCCAAAGGCTTTAATACAGGTTCTGTGCTTGGTTTTACCAATACTTTGCTCAAAATATTGCAAGAAGAAAAACCAACACATATTGGTGTGGCTTTTGATACAGCAGCCCCTACTTTTAGACACGTAGAATACAAAGAATACAAAGCCAATCGCCAAGAACAACCCGAAGAAATTACTTCTTCAATTCCTTATATCTACAAAATGGTAGAGGCTTTTAATATTCCTTGCTTGGTAGCTCCTGGCTATGAAGCCGATGACATTATAGGCACACTTGCCAAAAAAGCCGAAGCTACGGGTGATTTTGAAGTGTATATGCTTACGCCTGATAAAGATTATGCACAGCTTGTGAGTGAGAAAGTATTTCTATTTAAACCTGATTTTATGGGTGATGGCTACTCTGTTTGGGGAATCCCAGAAGTACTCAAAAAATTTGAGATAGAAAGAACTGAGCAAGTGATTGATATTCTAGGCTTGCAGGGAGATAGTGTGGATAATATCCCTGGTATTCCTGGGGTGGGTGCAAAGACCGCAGTAAAGCTTTTAAGTGAATTTGGAAGCATTGAGAATCTTTTAGAGAATACAGATAAACTGAAAGGAAAACTTAAAGAAAGAGTAGAAGGAAATAAAGAACAAGCCTTACTTTCTAAAAAGTTAGCTCGTATCGATGTTGATACTCCCGTAGAGTTTGATGCTGAAGCACTTAAATACATTCCCTTTGATACTGCTAAAGTAGAGGCTATTTTTGATGAATTAGAGTTCAGAACACTTAAAAAAAGGCTTTTTGGTATAGCAAATGCTTCTTCTTCCACAGATACTACTAGTGCTGCTTCTGCTCGTAAAAGTAAAAAAACAAACCCTAATCAGGGAGATTTATTTGCAAGTCCAGCACCTTCTTCTGCCAAAACTACTTCGTTTATTCCTGCTCTTACTGGGCCTATCTTGGCATCCCAACCCAAAGGAACGCTTGCCAATACCCTACATCATTATTATAAAATAGACACTCCAGCACTTCGTCAAAAACTTATCAAACACCTTGCTTCTCAAAAAGAGTTTTGTATAGATACCGAAACTAATAACATTGACGCACACCTTGCCGAGCTAGTTGGACTTTCTTTTTCTACCTGTGCCAATGAAGCTTATTATGTGCCTATCCCCGAAGACCCAACAGAGGCACAAGCCATTACAGAGGAATTCAAGGAAGTTTTAGAAAGTGAAAACATCCTCAAAATAGGGCAAAATCTAAAATATGATTTTACAGTCCTTCAAAATTATGACATCACACTCAAAGGTAAATTCTTTGATACCATGCTTGCCCATTATCTCTTAGAGCCTGACCAAAGACACGGAATGGATATTCTCTCTCAGAATTATCTTCATTACATTCCTCAAAAAATAGAGGAACTCATCGGTAAAAAAGGAGCAAAACAAGGCAATATGAGAGAGGTAGAGATAGACGAAGTAGTAGAATATGCAGGGGAAGATGCAGACATTACTTTGCAACTAAAGCATTATTTAGAGCCGATTCTTAAGAGTATCCAATCAGACACAAAAGATGAATCACCTCTTGAAAAAGTATTTTATGAGTTAGAAACGCCACTTATCGCTGTGCTGGCAGGGATGGAAAGTACAGGAATCGCCCTTGACACACAGATATTGAATGAAATCTCAGGAGAACTTGCCATTGATATAGAAGCCTTAGAAAAGAAAATCTATGAGCAAGCAGGAGAAGAGTTTAACATCGCCTCACCCAAGCAACTAGGAGAGATTTTATTTGATAAACTCAAAATAGAAGACAAGCCTAAGAAAACCAAAACAGGGCAATATGCTACTGGAGAAGAAATCTTAGCCAAACTAGCTGATAAGCACGAAATCGTATCCCACGTATTAGATTTTCGTGAACTCGTCAAACTAAAAAACACTTATGTAGATCCTTTGCCTGAGATGTGTAGCCCTAAAGACGGGCGAATCCATACCAGTTATCATCAAGCAGTAGCTTCTACAGGCCGCTTGAGTTCTGCCAATCCTAATCTACAAAATATCCCAATTCGTACCGAAAAGGGAAGACTGATTAGAAAAGCTTTTGTAGCAAAAGATGATGACCATGTGCTATTCTCAGCAGATTATTCACAAATAGAGTTGCGTATTATGGCAGCCTTTAGTGAAGATGAGACGATGATAGAGGCTTTTAAAAATGGACGAGACATTCACGCTACCACTGCCAGCAAAATCTATAAAGTACCTCTAGAAGAAGTAGATAGCACTATGCGAAGCAAGGCCAAGACTGCCAACTTTGGGATTATTTATGGTATTTCTGCTTTCGGTCTTTCGCAAAGGCTCAACATTCCTCGATCGGAAGCAAGCGAAATTATCAATGCTTATTTTGAAGAGTTCCCCGCAGTGAAGCAATACATGGATAAGGTCATCAAAGATGCCCAAAAGAATGAATTTGTAGAAACACTTCTTGGGCGAAGACGCTATTTACGAGGCATCAACTCTGGCAATCAAGTGGAAAGAGGCAATGCCGAACGAAATGCCATCAATGCACCTATCCAAGGAAGTGCAGCTGATATGATAAAATTGGCTATGATTAATATTCATGAATACATTCAAAAAAATAACTTAAAAAGTCGTATGATTTTGCAAGTGCACGATGAATTGGTTTTTGAAGTTCCTAAAGATGAGTTAGAAATCTTGAGAAATGCCGTAGAAGATTTGATGAAAAATGCCATGCCTTTGGCTGTTCCTATGGAAGTAGGAATGGGAACTGGTAAAAACTGGCTAGAAGCTCATTAAGTAAGAATGAATTATAAGTTTGTAAAGTGCTGATAATTAAGGTGTTATTTTAATAAATAGAGGTATAAGCGTCTTCGCTTGTACCTCTACTTACTTGTTAAAGCGTCTTCGCTTAAACGGTATGATGCAATATAAAAATAGTGTAATAATCTCTACTATTTACTTCTTCTTAGAGGATAAAGCAGCTTCATAGCGTTTGCTTACTTCTTCCCAGTTGATAATGTCCCAGATATTGCTTAGATAATCACCCCGTTTATTTTGATACTTTAAGTAATAAGCATGTTCCCAGACATCAATCCCAAAGATAGGCATGCCTCTTTCCTCGGTTATTTTTTTCATCATCGGGTTATCTTGATTGGGAGTGCCAACTATAGCAAGATTTTTCTTTTTGTCTAGCATTAGCCAAGCCCATCCACTACCAAATACACTCGAACCTGCTGCTATCATTTTCTCTTTTAGTCCATCCATAGAGCCAAAACTTTGGTTAATAGCGGCTGTGAGTTTGGGAGAAGCTTTTGTGCCTTTATTGGGAGTGAGGACTGTCCAGAAAAGGGTATGGTTATAATGTCCGCCAGCATTGTTGCGAACAGCAGTATCACCTTCCTTAACTTCAGCTAGAATTACCTCAATGGTTTTACCCTCATAAGAAGTTCCTTTGATGGCATCATTTAATTTTTTGACATAGCCTGCATGGTGTTTATCATGGTGTATCTCCATAGTCATAGCATCTATAGAAGGTTCTAGTGCATTGAAGGCATAGTCTAAATCAGGTAATATGAAATCTTGATTATTATTGCGAGGGGCAAATAAGGCAAAACTTGGAATAGGATTAAGCATCGCACCACCTACAATCACTGCATTTAGTTTCAAAAATTCTCTTTTATTCATGAATGTGTTATCTAATGTTTGTGAAAAATAAAGGATAAAAAACAGCTTCTTTATCTAAAACAACAAAAATCACTTGATGATGTTCAATAAAAGATTACAAACCACTCTTTGAGAAATCAAGATTCTTTTCTTTTTTAATATAAATGCAGATTAAGCATGATGACAGACGTGCTTATTGCTTTTCCAGTTATAGAGATGTAACACAATCAAACCCAAAGAACCCAAATAACCAAGGTATTTCACCCAATAAAGTGATTGTTCAAAAATAAAGCCTAGGGTAAATAAAGCCAATACAGCATAGAAAGCATATTTAATGAGAGGGTTACTTATGTGGCGAGTAGAAAAATAAACAGCTACAAAACTAAACACCAAAAAGAAAAACTCAAGCAAATGCCCATGTGAGTGAGTATCTAGCCCTTCGCTGAGTGGTTGCATAGAAAGTAATACAGGCATAGATAAACAGTGAGCAAGGCAAAGAAAAGAACTAACAATACCGATTTTGTCTGATTGTTTAGAAAAGGTTTTCATGCTTTTGAGTTTTTTAATGCAACTAAGTTGCAAATATAAGGATTATTTACTTAAACCTCAATGCTTGCAACATAGTTTCTAAAAGCGAAGAAAATAAGTAAGAGATTAGTTATTGGTTATTAGATTGTGAAAATTCTGATAGTAAGAATTTTACTCAAACTAAATGATGACTTTATTTTAAAAGTGTTACTAATAGCTTTCCTTAAAACTTAATCAATACCTTACCCTTACGCCCTGGACGCTCTGCGTGGGCTACGGCTTCTTTAATCTCAGCAGGGCTATATCTTGCCTCTACTTCTACTTTGAGGGCTTCACTGCCTAGCAGACCAAAGACATCATGTCGCATTTGTTTTTTGGCTTCTGAAGAAGACTGAGCCATCCAGTGTGTAAGCCAAAAACCATGAATCTTTAATGATTTAAAAATCATCAAACCATTATCTAATGTTGAATTTTGCATACTTAATAAGCCATAAATCCACATCTGACCATTTTCTGCAAGAGATTTCAAGGCTTGTGTACCAGTTTCACCACCTACTGCTTCAAAACAAGCCTTTGCTCCTTTGCCTTCTGTCAGTTCATTTACTGCATGATGGATTTTTTGCTTATCGGTATTGATAGTAGCTGTTACACCTAGAGCTTTTAGCTGTTCTATTTGGTCATCTCGGCGAAGAGTGGCGATGGTTTTAATCCCTCTACTCTGTGCAAGTTGGATGACAAGCTGAGCAAAGGTAGAGCCTCCAGCTGTGAGCAAAAGCCAATCTCCTTCCTGTAAATTCGCCTCATGAAGCATTGCCCAAGCTGTAAAAGGATTGACAAATGACTGACAGGCTATCTCATAATCCCAATGCTCAGGCACTGGCACTATAGCACGCTCAGATACCACCACGTACTCTGCCCAAGTTCCTCTGTGTGTAAACATGACCTTTGTGCCTAATGCAATACTTGCACCTTCCCCTACTTCGGCTACCTCACCAGCCCCTTCAAAACCTGCAGAGGCATTAGGAAACTCAGGCTTTAAGCCATAAAGTCCACGAACAAACATAGTATCAGAAGGATTAATAGGACAAGCTTTTACACGGATGAGTACCTCACCTGCACTAGGCTTAGGCGTTTCAACTTCTTTGACTGAAAGAACTTCGGCAGGCTCACCCGCTTTTTCAAATTGAATTGTAAACATAATTAAGCTTTTAAAATTTGATAATACATCAAATTTAAGCTAAATAGTTAAATTCTATCTTAGTAAAATCTTAAAAGTAAAGAATATTGATTTAAAAAAATGAGAAGGCTATAAAAAAGATAAAGGAGGTATTAGCGGGGATGCTAATTTAACCTCCAATATCCTTCAACCAGCTATGGACTGCAATAGTAATATACAGTCAAATAAAAAGCAAATTTTCGAATACTTTTTTTAGGGAAATTTAAGATGAATTTTGAAAAATAAAGAAAGGCTATAAAAAAGATAAAGGAGGTATTAGCGGGGATGCTAATTTAACCTCCAATATCCTTCAACCAGCTATGGACTGCAATAGTAATATACAGTCAAATAAA
>JBBRUH010000127.1:0-12797 GCA_038248005.1 Cytophagales bacterium
TAATCATCAAACTGAATGCCATCTACATCATAACGGCGAACTACATCCATAATCACTGAAAGAATATATGATCTTACTTCTGGAAGCCCAGGATTTAATTGTTGGTGTTTGCCATAAGTAATAAGCCAATCTGAGTGTTTTCTCATCAATGGCTGTGCCTTCACATCACTTAACTCTACATTATAAACCACCCTATAAGGGTTAAGCCATACGTGCAGTTCCATATTTCTTTGGTGACACTCCTCCACCAAAAAAGCCAAAGGGTCATAAAAAGGCTGTGGTGCTTGCCCTTGCTGTCCCATGAGCCACTCCGACCAAGGCTCTATGCTACTGGCATAAAAAGCATCTGCACTGGGTCTAATCTGAAAGATAGCCGTATTCATTCCTTGTTTTTGGTGATAGTCTAAGATATTCCGAAGTTCTTCACGCTGCATCTCATTGCTCAAGCCAGGCTGAGAGGGAAAATCTTTGTTATCGAGCGTTACTATCCAAAAGGCTCTCACCTCACGCTTAGGAGCAGTAACAGACCTGATAGAAGTGCGAGTTTGTGCATCTTGACAAGAAGGACTAGGGAGTAAAATCCACAAAAAGAAGTATAGAAATAAGTTGGTAGTCATGTTAGAAGATTGTCTTTTTTTTTCAAATATACCCATTCGCAATGGTAAATTATTGTTGATAGATGATGGTTTATCCTTTTGAATTTCTTTTTCTAAAAAAATCGCTCTATTATTTTATTGCTATTCAAAAAAAGAAATCGAGAGTTCAAAGATAAGTACTTAAAGGAATAAATTTTAGGTTAATTTTGCCAATAATTTCATGACTGGTATTTTTTGTGTCATTATTTTTGCTGTTAAAGAAGAATCTAAAATTAAACACACTATGAGAAAAGCATTATTTTTTGCTTATATCTTTCTATTTACCATTGCTCCCTTGTATGCTGACCGCATCACCAATGCCTATAAAAAAATCCAGAAAGGAGATTATGAAAAGGCAAAAAAAGACCTAGACAAAGAACTCAGCAAAAACCCGAATAGTGCAGGTGCTTTTCATATTTATGCCGAGTATTTTTTTGCAGAGGCAAATCCCTTTTATGATATAGACTCTGCTTATTATTTTATCAATAAAGCCTTAAAAAGCTATCCAGAGATAGAAGAAAAAACGCTCTCTAAATGGGTAAAGGAAAGTATTACTCCTGACAATGCTTCACAGCTAAAAATCAACATTGAAGAAAAGGCTTTCCAAAATGCTCAAATAGCCAATACGATTGTAGATTTACAATATTTTATAGACAATTTTCCGAGTGCTACCCAACTAGCATCTGCCAAAACTCAAAGAAATTTACTGGCTTGGGAGCAAGCCCAAAGAGAAAATAAATTAGCCTCCTATCAGTCTTTTATCCAAACCTATCCAGAAGCTACACAAATCACAGAAGCCATCAAAATTAGAGATGAAATCGTCTTCCAAGACGAAACCAACAATGGTTCATTAGAAACCTATAAGCGTTTTGTGCGTGAATATCCCAATAGTAGAAATCGTGAACAGGCCTTGACCCGCATTTTTTATCTGGGTACATTTCCACATGGAGTAGAGGCTTTTGAGCAATTTGTAAAAAACTATCCTGAAAGCTCTATCGCTGATTTTGCCTTAGAATGGCTTTTGGCATTTTACAGCAAAGAGCAAAAACTAGCTGAGTTTGCACAAAAATATCCTCGTTTTGCTCAGAAAAAACGCCTAGCAGAGATGCAAAAAGTCAACCCTCGCCAGTATATTCCTGTGCTAGAAAATGGACTTTTTGGTTTTTATGATGAAGCAGGAGACAAAAGAATTGACTTTCAATATGAATCTGTCATGTCAGAGTATCTTTGTCATAGCATTGAAGATGATTATCTAGTGATTAACCGAAATGGCCGTTTGGGGATTCTTAGCAAACTTGGGCAAGAAATCGTAGCCCCTCAGTTTGATAAAATAGAAGCAATTACTACGGGTATTTTTAGAGTTACGAAGAATGCCTTTTCGGGCTTAATTCACCAAAGCGGACGTGAAATCATACCAATTAAATATGATGCTATCGAAGTATTAAATACTAATTTCCTGAAAATCAGACAGAATCGCTTATGGGGTTTAAGTAGTTATTCAGGTGAAATCATTGTAGAGCCACGCTATACAGAGATAGAATCAGAAGATGGAGATTTTATGCTTTTTAGATCAGGAGACTTGGTGGGGATGTCTTCTAATGAAGCACTTTTTGAGATGCATGCCCAGCGAAATATCCGTATTCAGGCTGATTTTAATGAAATAAAGGTTTTAGAAAATAAATCTTTACTGATTACCCAAGCAGGAAAACAAGGAGTGATTGACCAATTGGGGCGAGCTATTATCCCTTTACAGATGGATAAAATAAAACCAACTCCACAAGGCTGGGTAGCCCAAAAAGACGGACTATGGCAAGTCTATCAGCAAAATGGCACTTGGCTAGAAAACTTCCAATTTGAAAATGTGGATTTTGGAGGAGCATACATAGGTGGAAAAACGCAAGGAAAATGGGGTATCATAGACATGAATGGCAAAGTAATCCAAGATTTTAAATATGATTCTCTTGCCTTTATTTCCCAAACTGTATTTTTATATGATGGAAGAAAAGTAAGAGCTGAGTTTCTTCAAAACCCAAAAGCTGATCCAGTTGATTTTACTTTTTTTAAAGATACGAGACCCGAAAAAGGCAATTATCCTAAAGCCGAAACTTTCATTTATTATGAAGATAGACAAGGTAAAAAAGGGCTTTTTGACCAAAATGGTAAAAAAATCCTTTCTCCCAAATATAGCAGTATTTATATGCTTGACCCTGACCTAGTCAATGTAGAGCAATATAATAAATATGGATTGGTGGACTCTACACAGGTTTTGGTAATGCCTATCCGCTATGATGGAATCATCAATCTTGAGCAAGACCCAAGTTATAAAGTACTTCTGCTCAACCGAAAATATGGCTTATACAGCAAGCTGCATGGCATTAAGATAGAACCTATCTATGATAGCCGTCCTGAGATATTTAGAAAAAATAGCAAGGAAACCTTCTTTCTAGTCAGTAAAGGTGGTAAATTTGGATTGATTGATACCCAAAATAAAAGCCAAGTACCTTTTAGCTTCTCCAGTATAGTGGCTTGGAAAGACAGCACCGTACTTGTACAGAATGAAGATGGACAATGGACTTTCTATCAAATGAATGTAAAAAAACAAGTGGATTCACCTCTGTTTGACGAAATTAAAATCATCAAAAATACTCCAGAAGAAGTCATCACATTGGCACAGCAAGAAGGAAAATGGGGTGCTTGGAGTACCTTAAATGGACAAATCATTGCTCCTCAATATGATTTATTAGAAAATAGAGGTATTGATAAAAAACCTATTTTATTTGGTGAAAAACGACAAGAGGATAACCAAATAGAAGTTAGTATTCATAACTCTCTAGGCAATATCATTTGGAAAAGCCTTCTTCGCAGAAGTGATTACTATAAAATGCTATGTGAATAGAATAGAGGTAAGTAGGATTGATTTAGTAAGGGGTGAGTTAGATGCAAGCACATTTATTTTGTTGATGAAATAGCTATCAACTTCAAAAAAAAGTCCCAAAGAAATCAAAATTGACTTCGTGGAGACTTTTAAGGTGTCTTTACAATTAGTGTAGCTAGTCTATTTCTTTATAATCAATTATTTTTATCCTTTACTTACTTAAGTGAACCAATACCTTTTGAGTATGTGCTGAAAGATGGATTTCACGCACAGAATAACCTCTATTGGCAACATATAATTTATTTACATAGGTGGGAATATCCACATCAAAACGACCTTCTGATTGTGTCCCCATAATTTTTTCTTCTATTCTTCCGTGTTGGTCAAACCAATAAATAATAGGATTATGTAATACACGGCTGGTAATTTTGCAGAAAACGTATCCAGAAATCTTTCTCATAATTTTAATAATTTAAGGGCTTAAGAATGTTTTTTATGTTGTTATCAAGAAAGACGAAATCAATAAAAATAAAGTTAATTTAGAGATTCTGTGAACTCCGTGATTATCACTAAATTAGAAAAATTATAGAGTTTTATTACTCAAAAAAAATACTAACACATAGTAATCGCAAAAAGATTACATTGTCATAGATTGTATTTATCTCAGAAATCTACCTTTGAAACTTATTAACAAGCATTAGGAGTGTATAAAATGGTGTAAAAAAAGCGGAGAGAATTACATGTAGGATTTTATGATAAAAAATATCGAATAAAAACTACTTTTAAAGGCTATAAGTTATTTCAATCTTTATTTTTTATATGACACTATAAAAATGCTTTTGAGTTTCGTTTTTATAAAATATATTTATTAAATAGTCTAAAAAAATATAAAAACCAAATAATTCTAAATAAAATCAGTAGAAAAAAAGAAAATAAAAATGCACTTATTCTTGCAAATAATCTAAAGTCATTGTTGAAAAAAAAATATTTGCCCATTTTGCTTGCTTTCTTCAAGAACCTCAATAAGTTAGCAGTTAGGGCATAAATTAAGACATAAATTTATTTTTAGATTTCGCCTTTTTTTTTGCATTTTTGTCATCCGGCTTCAAAAGAAACACAAATAAGAATATGGAAAACGTCTCTACATCTACCGAATCAGATTGTTATACGGTATGGGAAAACTGTCTTAGTTCAATTAAAGAAAGCATAGAACCTCAAACTTTTATGACTTGGTTTGAGCCTATTCATGCTTTTAAGCTAGAAGATAAAGTCTTGACTATCCAAGTACCAAGTCAGTTCTTTTATGAATACCTTGAAGGGAATTTTGTACAACAACTTCGTGAAGCCATAGATAAAGCCTTAGGCACAGAAGGTCGCCTAGCGTATTATATCAAAGTAGAAGACGAAGAGGAAGAAGAAAATGCTAGTGGAAATTATCTAGGAAGCATCACCAAAATCAAAGACAATAATCCTAAAAATGGTAAGAATGGTTTTGTCAAAGCTGAAAATGGACAGAACTTTCTATCTAACTTTACACTTAACCGCGCTAATACTTTTGATAATTTTATAGAAGGTGATTGTAATAGATTAGCTCGCTCGGCAGGAATGGCAGTAGCCCACAAGCCTGGTGTAACTTCATTTAATCCATTGATGCTTTATGGAGGCGTGGGGCTAGGCAAAACTCACCTTGTGCAAGCCATTGGCAACTATATTCAGACTTATGAGAAAGACCGTGAAGTGGTCTATGTTTCTGCTGATAAATTCACCAATCAGTTTATAGAATCGCTTAAAAATCATAACCTTGAATCATTCAATCATTTTTACATGCAAGTAGATGTCTTGATGATTGATGATGTGCAATTTCTCTCTGGCAAAGACCGTACTCAAGAAATATTTTTCCATATTTTCAATCACTTACATCAGTCTGGTAAGCAGATTATTATGACCAGTGATTGCCCTCCTATAGATCTCAAAGGACTAGAAGAACGCCTACTTTCACGCTTTAAATGGGGCTTGACAGCTGATTTAAAGCAGCCTGACTTAGAGACTCGTATGGCGATTATCCAAAAGAAAATCACAGATAATAACCTAAATTTACCCGAAAAAGTAATAGAATACTTAGCAAATAGTGTAGATAGCAATATCCGTGAGCTAGAAGGTGCTATTAATTCCTTGATTTGGCAGGCTACTTCTACCGAAACGCCCATTAGCCTACAGATGGCAAAAGAAACTGTAGAAAAGATAGTGCAGTCAGTACAAAGCCGTGAAATTAGCATTGATACCATTCAAAAGATAGTAAGTGAATATTTTGGATTGACTATAGATAGCCTTAAAGCCAAAACCAGAAAAAAAGAAATCGTAACAGCCCGCCAAATTGCGATGTATTTTGCGAAGGAACATACAGGATTCTCTTTAAAATCTATCGGGTATCACTTTGGAGGACGTGACCATAGTACAGTTATTCATGCCATTCATACAGTGAATGATTTTATGATGGAAAAAAGAGAATTGAAAGTTCATATAGATGATTTGCGTAGTAGAATAGCCAAGTAAAATTCTATTTCTAGCTATAAAATGTCATTTACTTAAAATAAAAAGGCATTTTACTTTCTAAAAAGTAAAACGCTTTTTTAGTATAATCTTCTTTTTGGTAAAGATTTCGTTTTTTTAAGTTATTCTATCTCATTAACTGCCTTAAAGCTAAAAGGCAAATCTATGATAGATTCAAAGTGAGTTCCTGTCTCTCTCATATCTTCGTCTTCTTCTTCATAATGCCATTCTACTTGAAGAGGATGGTCTATTTCTATTTCATCGTTTTCAAATTCATCTTCATCCTCCTCATCTTCATTTTCCTCTTTGTACTTATCTTGTCCATTTTTATGATGGTCTTCCTCTTCTTTTTTTAGCTCCAAGAAGTGTTGCTCAGAAGCTAAAGCTGCTTTGTCTAGGGAGTCTTGAGCTTGTTGACTAAGTTCATTATCCTCTTCTTCTTCTTCGTACCCGTCTTTGAGTTGTTTGAGGCTTTTGAGCATATTGACTAGGTAATCAGCGGTGCTTGTATTAAAGTAAATTAGCCTTAATATAAATTTAGTCTTTTCACCTTTTTTATTTTCTATGTAATCCATTACCCATTGCATGAGAGGTTCATAAAAACTTTCTGCATCCTCTGGGATAGATACACCACTAATTTCTAAATAATTCTCCTCAAAATTAAAATTTACGGTAGGAGTTTTAGATGTTTTTTCTATTATTATGTCTTCCATTATTGGGGTTTTTAAGCATGACCAGTATCACGATACCAAAATAAGCAAAATATTTATTTTTTTGCAATTAAATTGACTTCTGCTACTACAAATGTACTGCCACCTATATAAATCAAGTCATTTTCTTTGGCGTTTTTTTGTGCAAGCCTCCAAGCTTGGTTTACATCTTCTACAAAAACAGCATCCAATGAAAACATAGAAACTCGTTCTCTTAATTCATCTAGTGTACAAGCTCTTGGCGAATCAAAAGTACAAAAATAAAAATGAGCATCCTGTGGGAATAGCTTCAGAATCGCACTTAAATCTTTGTCTCTGGCGAAGCCTAAGATTAAGTGTAGCTGCTCATGCTTAGTTGATTTGATAAGGCAATTTACTTCTACAATGCCTCCTTCATTATGAGCCACATCACAGACTGTTAAAGGTGCTTTGTCTATAATTTGCCATCGCCCCTGTAAGTTTACATTTTCTTTGAAATTTTCTATCCCTTTGATAATGGCTTTTAAGGGTATCTCCCACCCTGTTTCTTTGAGAATACTTAAGGTTTTAAATACGCCTTTCAAGTTTTTTTGCTGATGAGTGCCTAAAAGAGGCGCTTTTAAATTTTCTATGATTTTTTGTCCTTCCTCATAAACAGTCAAGTATGTATCCATAGACTTAGAAAAAGCTTTTATTTGGTAAAAATCTTCTGCAAAATAAATAGGTGCTTCTTTCTCTAAAGCTACTTCTCTAAATACATCTTTGGTTTTGCTTTGTGTTTCGCTAATAACTATGGGAGTATTTTTTTTGATAATTCCTGCTTTTTGAAAGGCGATTTCTTCAAGGGTATCTCCCAAAATATCTTTATGATCAAAGCTAATATTGGTAATCAAGGATACGAGGGGTTGTATGATATTGGTAGAATCCCAAAGACCACCAAGACCTACCTCTATGACTGCTATCTCTACTTTTTCTTGTGCAAAGCATTCAAAAGCTATAGCCACACTGAGTTCATAAAAGCTTGGGCTTACTTGCTTGATAAGTTCATAATGCTGATTCACAAAATTGAGTATCCAACTTTTATCTAGTTCTTTTCCGTTGATTTTAAATCTTTCTGTATATGAAAACAGATGAGGTGAGGTATAAAGGCCTACTTTGTAGCCTGCTTCTTGTAAGACAGAAGCAAGGTAATGACTGCTACTTCCCTTTCCATTAGTGCCAGCTATGTGCAGACAAGGATACTGAAGCTCAGGATTTCCGAGGGCTAGGCAGATGGTTTTGATATTATCAAGTGTAGGATTGACGGCTTTGCCCCCTGATTTCTGAAAACTAGCTAACTGGGAATATAAGAATGTTTGAGCTTCTTCGTAGGTATCTATCTTCAAAGTGTGGAGATTTAAGTACTTTTATTTTGATTTGAGCACATAGGTTACAATTCCTCTTGCTTGACTTGCTGTTTTAGACCCATCAGATACCAGAATTGCTGTAAGAACTGCTTTTCTATATTTTTCTATCAAATCTCTATCAGTTACAGTAGTGCCAGGATAGCGAGGCTTTACATAAATAAACTCACCATTTGCATCTGCCAATACATCAAAGATAATCGTGCCTTCTACATTAGAATTTTCTTGTACAATAGGTTCAGCTTCCCATCTCCATCCCGAAAGACTTAGTGAAGAACCACCATTACCCCCATTGCCCTCATAGAGACCTTGTTGGTTAATTCCATTTTCTTTGCCTTTATTTCCTGTTTGATTTGGGTCATTGCCTTGTCCATCTTTGGCAGGCTTATCATCTGTTTTGGTTACTTTTTTGGGAGGAGATTGGTTTTGTTCGTTATTAGGCTTATTACTAGGTTTTGTATTTTCGATTTTATTGGTATTTACTTTTGTCTCTGAGATAGGAGATTCTTCGGCAGACTCTACATTTTCAGTACTTGATTGATCATTCTGGTTATCTGCATTGTTTTCAGTATTAATAAAATCTTGAATAGGCACAGCACTTTCTCCACTTCCTGCATCATCAGTACCATAGCTTACTTGCATTCCATACTCAAAATCGGCGGGAGGATACTCAAAGAAATTAATTTTAATGAGGTATAGTATCAAAATGGTGCATAAGCTAATCGTGATGCTTAGCAAAAGAGCAATGGTCTGACGTTGGCGTTCTTTAGTTTCTTGTTTTTTAAGTGTAACTGCCATATTGTGCTTAGGGTATTTATAGATAATAAAATTAAGGTATTGTAAGTGAATAAAGGCTTATTCCATAGATTCTACCTTAGTAGCAATAGAGACTTTTGCTCCTAGTCTGTTGCCAAGTGAGGCTACTTTAACTACATGTTGAACAGCCACATCTTTATCTACATTGAGCACCATGATGATATCTTGATTGTTAGGCACACGTAAAATAGCAGCTTTGATTTCTTCCTCAATATTGGCTGCATCTACAGGCACTTCATTGACAAAGTATTGAAGATTATTCGTAATCGTTACTTGAAGTTTGGGGGTAATCGTAGGGGCTTCTACACTAGTAGGAAGATTTACGGGCAGTGCAGCAGGTGTAACAAAAGAAGAAGTAAGCATAAAAAATATCAAAAGCTGAAAAATAATGTCAGTCATTGAGGCTAGACTAAAATTAGCTTCTATTTTTTGATTAGTCTTTAAATTCATGGTCTTGTTTTTATTAATTATTGTCTGTAAAGATAACGTTTTTTATGAAAAAATATGAGAGACAGTTTTATATTTTATAGGAAATTCATAATGTAACCCATTTTAACACTTTTGGTCAATATAACAAAACAATTCAAATGAATCGTTTTTTATTACCAAAGCACCTTGTTTTATAAAGACTAATTTAAAAGATAAAAGACGCATCCTTTTTTATACTTTTATAAATCTGTATCAAATACTTAAAACGTAAATACCATAGTTTGTTTTGAATAACAACGCACATTCAAGTTTTAAATGCAACTTTATTGTTGATTAATTGATTAAATTTTTCATTAGGTGTTTCATAATCGTATCTTTTTCTAGGTCTGTTATTTAGAATGTCTTCAACTTGTTTTATAAATTCATCTGTTAGTTCACTAAAATCAGTTTTCTTTGGAGTAAATTGTCTAATCAGTCCATTCAAATTTTCATTAGATCCTCTTTCCCAGGAATGATATGGACGAGCAAAGAAAAAATCAACTTCTAGTGCCTCACTGATACCTTTGTGAGCTGCAAACTCTTTTCCATTATCAGCTGTGATAGTATTTAAAAACGGCTTCCATTCTTCTAATAAGGTAATTGTAGCTTCTTTAAGTGGCTCTGCTTCTTTGCTATCTAGTCTCTTCATTCTCAAACAGCCAGTGGCTCTGTCATTGATGGTGACAATTGCTCCCTGATGATTTTTGCCAATAATAGTATCTATTTCTAAATCACCAAATCGTTCTCGTTTTTCTACTATTTCTGGACGATTTTCTATGCCTATTCTATCTATGATTTGACCTCTTTTATCCTTATATTGACCTCTGGAAGAGTATTTCTTGCCCTTACTTCTGAGATAAGTGTGTAATTCACCTCCTTTTTTCTTGTCTGCCCAGACATGTTGATAGATTCTTTCTACTGATACACAAGCATCATTTTTTTTCTTTGCCAAACCTACAATCTGTTCAGGACTCAAATAAGACTTTAATCCAGCCTCAGCTTATTCTTGTATGACAGAAGTGAAATATTGCTTCTTAGGCTTCTCTGATTGCCTTTTTTCGTATTTCTTTTGGGCTAAATCTGATTTATAAACTCTATTTCGGCTATCTGAATTACGCCTAAGCTCACGACTTAATACCGATTTATCTTTTCCTATTACTTCACAGATAGATTTTCTTGAGTAACCCTGTGCATTCATCTGAGTTATTGTGTATCTTTGCTTGTAAGTTATATGTGTCACACTGCTAATTTTTGTCGAGAAGCAAGATGCGTATTTTTAGGAAAAGAGCCTCAAAACTCTTTTCTTTTTTTAAAAAAATTAGCTCCCATTCCTCCTATTCGCAGTTGCATTTATTTGTTGAATCCAAGTCTTGATTTATCTAGACTTCCCTCCTTTAGACTTTCCAAGTCCCCGTCTGGTCAGAGGTTGCAGATGTAAATAAATCCACAACAGCAAACTGTTCAGATGCATCTCGCTATGACCACAGGTTTCTGAATCATACAGCCATTTTATTAGATGTAAATTAAGATTATCTTATTGTATCAAAATTTAATTTTATATTTTAGTTTAAATTATTCGTAAAATTTGCTCTTAGCGAAACGCTAAAAGTAGTTTGTGGGTCAAGACGCTTTGACTAGTAGGAGATTTTAAATAATAACACGGTAGCAAACAGCCAAAATTATCGAAAACATATTTTAATAAAAAAAGTATTAATAAGATAAGCACAGTATTTGTTTTTCCAATGATTTATAAATCAATGCTTTATGCTATCCAATTAAAAATTGGAGATAATTAAAAACGCTTCTTAATTATTAGGGTTAGCGTTTTTGGAAAATTTTTTGTAATTTTAATCTTAATATTAAATTTCTAGAAAATCCATAAGACAATATAATACGATGCTTTCTATTGACTATCTTTTACTTATTGCGGCTCATTTGACCGTATTGATGTATGTGAGCTACAAAATCGCTCAATTACGCAACCGAAACTCAGGTTCTGATGATGATGATGATGGAGGTTCAGGGTTTGACCTTACCCCACCTAAGTTGGACTTACCCCCTGGCGTGAGGCTTCCTGACGATGTGCCTGATGAAGTGGAAATGATGGTCTAGCAAGGTTATTTTGATGATTTTAAGCCATTTATGAGATTTTAAAACCTCATAACTCACTAAGGCTTTTTAGATAAGTCTTGTATAAGATAATTTACGATTAGCCCAGCAGTAGATTCAGAAGCGCCTTCTTTTCCTAATTTTATTTTCATCTCTTTATAATCAGCTAAAGTTTGACTTCTTTTTTTGCCTTGAAGCAAGATGTCTTCAAGGGACTGGGTGAGTTCATCCTTAGAAAAATCATTCTGTATAAGCTCCCTGACGGCTTCTTTCTCGGCTACTAAATTCACCAATGAAATATATTTCACCTTGATAAGTGCCTTCACTATCCAATAGGTCAAAAGGCTGGTACGATATACCACTACCTGTGGCACATCCAAAAGGGCAGTTTCTAGAGTAGCAGTTCCCGAAGTTACGACGGCAGCTTCTGCATGAGTAAGCAAATCATAGGTCTGCTCAAAGACTACCTTTACCTGAGGCAAGGCTTCATAAGGGGCATAATATTCTTTTGGAAGGTTAGAAACCCCTGCAACTACCCACTGATAACTAGGAAATTCTTCCCTGATTTCAAGCATTTTTCCTAATATCTGAGTTACTTCTTGCTTGCGGCTTCCGGGCAAAAGAGCAATGATGGGCTTATCATCTAGTTGGTTTTTGGCTTTAAAATCAGGGTTAGGGTTAAAATCTCTGAGGGCATCCCAAAGCGGATTACCCACGAAATCTACTTCATATTCAAATTGCTTGTAAAAATCTACCTCAAAAGGAAAAATAACAAACATCCTATCGATGAGTTTCTTGATATTATAAGCCCTTTTCGTATTCCAAGCCCATATCTTTGGAGAGATATAATAGTAAACCGAAGTGTTGAGTTGTTTTTTATGGATGTATTTGGCTATTCGCATATTAAAACCCGAATAATCTACCAAAATGACCACATCGGGCTGATGAGTTTCTATATCACTTTGACACTCTTTGAGAAATTTACGGATAGTCCTTAGATTCTGAAGTACTTCTATAAAACCCATAAAAGCCATTTCACGGTAGTGTTTCACCATCTCACCTCCTACGGCTTGCATCGCATCTCCTCCCCAAAATCTAAATGTTGCTTTGGGGTCTTTTCTTTTCAGGGCTTTCATAAGGTTAGCAGCATGTAAGTCTCCTGAGCGTTCGCCCACTACTAGGTAATATTCCATCTGTTATTCTGTCTGTATAAAGTAGAAGCAAAGATAATTAGTAAGAGATTAGTTACTAA
>JBBRUH010000128.1:0-12739 GCA_038248005.1 Cytophagales bacterium
AAAAAAGAAACGGGATTATCTCTAGAAATTCCTGATGGCTACGGATTGGCAAAGAAAGACTCCAACTTTACTTGGATAAGACACCCAGGCAAGCCCTATGACCGTAATATATGGGTTTCGTATGGCAAATACACTTCCGAAGAAATGTTCTCGGATGAACAAATCATACGTTGGCGAAATCATTTTGGGTATAAATCTATGAATGATTCTACACTTGAACTCTCTTATATGAACACTCAAGATGATGTCATCCCCATAGTAAGTCGCCAAACTACCTTCGGAGGTAAGTTTGCAAGAGAATACAGAGGGCTTTGGAAGTTAAAACATAATACACGTGGAGGGCCTTTTTTGGGCTATGCCTTTGTAGATGAAAAAACCAATCGTTTTTATTACGTAGAGACTTTCGTGTATGCGCCTAGTGAAAAACAAAGAAATGTAATGTTTGAGTTAGAGGCTGTTTTGCATACGATTAAGTACTAGATAAAGGGTTCATGGGAGCACAAACTGCAGATTAGAGTTATGAATGATGAGTTATTATAGTAAGATTTTGATAATCAAATCTTTATAAATAGAAAAAAAGCGACCTTGTTTGACACAAAGTCGCTTTTCTTATTTGTTGTTCTTAATATTTATCTGTAAGAAATAAAAGAGAGTCTAATATTCTCTCTAGCTCTTTTCAAAATTAGTCTATCATTTATAAGTTCTTTCCTGAGATACTTTTATCTCGCCCTACAATAAACTTGTCTATGGTCGTAAATACAAACTCAATACTATAGCCTGCTATAAATGCCAGTGTGAGTGGCGGTAGGTTGAGTGCAATTAAATGCCCCGCATCAGGTGTAAACAGAAGACCGACTCCTAACCCAGCCAAAGCACCGAGATTGATTCGGAGAATGTATTTAATATCCGAGTCTTGTGAATAAGTGATATTTTTAATTTCTTCTGAGAGAACTCTTAGTACATAGGCATACGCCCCTAGCAATCCATAAAAAAGTGGAAGGATATAAGCTCCTATAATCAGAATAGGATGCTGGGCAGATTGCGTAACTCGCACTCCTAAGTCATTGATTTTATCATAGACTGCTTTTTTATTCATTTTATTTTCTTTACTCTGCCTAAAAATAGACAAATCTGCGGGCTTCTTAAACAAAAGATAATCGATTGGGCGAAGCCACAAAGCCAGTAACTCAATGTTTTTTTCACGTTCGTCGGCTACTTTGTCTATACTAAGCTGTAGAGAACGGGCTTTGGAAACATTATTAAGTTGCTGTTGTAAGAGCATTTGTTCTTCAAGTGTCTGGATTTTATCATCACTATTACCGATATTATTCAGAATGGTAGTACCTATCAATGAATAAACTTGAATAATAAGCATCGCAAATAAAGCTAATAAAGCTCCACGCACATATCTCCGCACTGCTTTCCGGGTAAGTGTGTAGCGTTCATTCAATCCGATAAGACGCATAAACCATCCGTTTTTCTGACTTTTGGTATTGGCTGCCTTGATACTATCAATGGTTACTGGCTGGATAAGATGAGAGATAGTCCTGAATACTTCCCAAAACTCACTTTCGCCCTCTTCTGTCCAATTATCATTTTGCTCTAAATACTTGGCTTTTACAATTTTTTGGATGATTTCAGTAGAAATTTGAAGCCCTTGCTCAGAGGCATGGACTAGCATTAGGTTAGCATTCTCTACGGCTTGGTGGAGTTGTGCTTTTCCTTCATACTCTATTAATTCTTTAAATAATTCACCTTCTGCGGGAAGGTTTTTAGATTCTTTGCTCATATCGCTTATAAGTTTGCGAGGTAATATTAATTTTGGTTTTGTTAAACAGCTAGTAGATTTTGAGAATGAGTATGTATTAAGATACGTAAAGCTACTAAAGCAAGTTCAGATTTGATATTCTGTAAGCTATTCAGCTACAAAATATTAAAAAACAATTACATCAAATTCAGTCTTGCCACTAAAAGTCAGGTATTTTCCTTTGGCATCACTTATTTTTACTATCCAAGTTCCACTTAGGATGTTTTTTTGGGTAGAAGAAATTCTATAAAGCTTCTCTCCATCTATACTAAGAATTCCTATCTGATTTATATCTACTTGATTGACATCATAAAGGCTTAGTTTTGCGCGATTGTATCTATACCACTCTACATTGATTGGAAAGGCATATTGGCTTTGGCGAAGATTTTCGAAAGCATTTTGTGTCATCTGTACCCTAAAAGTAAGTTCTCTCCCTTTTTGATCTACTACGATTCCTTGCTGTGATGCTTGCTGTAACTGCAGTCTATATCCCAAATCCCCTCTGGTATAAACCCAATAAACCTCCGTGTCAGAAGATTGAGCTTTTGCTTGTTTTTGGGGTAAATCACCTAACCAAAAAAAAGTGAATAAAAATAGACTCATCAACCAGAAAGTAATTTTCTGAAGTGGTGTTAAGTATGTATTGAATATATAGAAGGTCATAGAATATTTTATTTATTGTGAAAGATATTTAAGTTTCCTAAAATAATACAAAAATTATTCCTAGCCTATATAATGAAAATTATTCTGAATAGGGGAGTACAAATATCATTACAAAAAAGCCTTGAAGTACACTTCAAGGCTTTTTATATTTTGACCAGAATCAATCAAGGATAATGACACACCATGTGTAATAGAGGTTTATGGTGAAGTAAATTCAAGTTAAATTCTTGAAAAGCATTTCCATGAATATAAGGAATATTCTACACAAGCTATTAAGAATAAATTACTCATTAGTAGTATTTTATAAATAATAGCTGAGAATTAACCTAAGTAGGTGTCTTAACTAAGACAATATTGTCCTAAAATAGTCATAAGTAATTTTCAGTCCTTCTGCACGCCCTACTTTGGGTTCCCAGCCTAAGATTTCTTTGGCTTTGGTAATGTCAGGCTGACGCTGTTTAGGGTCATCTTTGGGTAAATCTACATAAGTTACTTTCTGAGAAGTACCTGTTAATTTGATGATTTCTTGTGCAAATTGATTAATAGTAATTTCATCAGGATTGCCTACATTAACAGGTTGTGCGTAGTCGCTCAAGAGTAAACGATAAATCCCCTCTACCAAGTCATCTACATAGCAAAATGAACGAGTCTGAGAGCCATCTCCAAAGACAGTCAAATCACGTCCTTGTAAGGCTTGACCGATGAATGCAGGCAACACTCGCCCGTCATCCAGACGCATGCGAGGGCCATAAGTATTAAAGATACGCACAATACGAGTCTCTAAACCATGGAAAGTATGATAAGCCATCGTGATGGCTTCTTGGAATCTTTTGGCTTCATCATAAACGCCTCTTGGCCCAATAGGATTTACATTTCCCCAATACTCTTCTGTCTGAGGGTGTACCAGAGGGTCACCATATACCTCAGAGGTAGAGGCTACCAAGATACGTGCTTTTTTACTACGAGCTAATCCAAGTAAATTATGAGTGCCTAATGAACCCACTTTAAGTGTTTGGATAGGAATTTTAAGATAATCAATAGGGCTTGCGGGTGAAGCAAAATGTAATATATAATCAACATCACCTGCTACATGGACATATTTGGAAACATCGTGGTGATAAAATTCAAAATTTTCGAGGGGCATAAGATGTTCTATATTTTTCATAGAACCTGTAATGAGATTATCCATCCCCACTACTTTATAGCCTTCTTTGATAAAACGATCGCTAAGGTGTGAACCCAAAAACCCGGCTGCACCAGTGATAAGTACTCTTTTCATAGTAAAGGGTTAGTCAAATAAGTGTTATTAATATTGTTGTCAAGTTTTTGATTAGTAGATGTTTATATTATAAAATAGCAAAAATCTCAATACTTATCCGTTGCACCTAATGTAAGAATAAATATTGAGATAATGAGAAAGTCTTAATGTGTAAATACAGAACTCCCGCTCATCACACGTTCTCTGCCAATGCTATAATAAGTATAGCCTAACTCTTGCATTTGCTCAGGCTCAAATAGGTTACGTCCGTCAAAGATAAGTTTTTCTTTAAGTAATTTGCCTACAGCTTGAAAATCAGGGTTGCGGAAAACAGGCCATTCTGTTACAATCATAAGAGCATCAGCATCTACCAAAGCACCATAAGGACTTTCTGCATAAGTAATACTATCACCGATTTCTTTTTTGATATTATCCATTGCTTCAGGATCATAAGCAGCTACAGAGGCACCCATTTCTAAAAGTATTTTGATATTTTCGAGGGCTGGTGCTTCTCTGATGTCATCTGTATTAGGTTTAAATGCCAATCCCCACATAGCTATTTTCTTGCCTTTTAGGCTTCCACCAAAATGATCTTTAAGTGGCTCTATTAGTTTAGTTTTTTGTGCTTGATTGACTTCCATTACAGATTTCAAGATACGGAATTCATAGTTGTTTTCTTCTGAGGTCATAGCAAGTGCTTGCACATCCTTAGGGAAACAGCTACCACCATAGCCAATACCAGCAAATAAGAATCTTTTACCAATGCGGCTATCAGTACCAATACCACGTCTTACTGCATCTACATTTGCTCCTACCTTCTCACAAAGGTTAGCTACTTCATTCATAAAAGTAATCTTTGTCGCTAAGAAAGAGTTAGCTGCATACTTAGTCATTTCAGCAGAACGCTCATCCATAAATATGATTGGATTGCCTTGACGCATAAAAGGAGCATATAATCTTTCCATTACTTTTTGGGCACGATCAGAACTAGTACCTACCACAACACGGTCAGGCTTCATAAAATCATCTACTGCCACACCTTCGCGTAAAAATTCAGGGTTAGAAACCACATCAAATTCTACTTTAGCGTTTAGGGCTATTTTTTCACGTACACGATCTGCCGTACCTACAGGTACTGTGCTTTTATCCACTATTACTGCATATTCTTCTAAAATATGCCCGAGTTCTTCGGCTACTCCTAAAACATATTTCAAATCAGCCGACCCATCTTCTCCTGGAGGAGTAGGTAAGGCAAGAAATATTAATTCAGCTCCCTTGATTCCTGCTTTTAAATCGGTAGTAAATGAAAGGCGATTTTGCTTTAGGTTACGCTCAAAAAGGACTTCTAAGCCAGGTTCGAAGATAGTAATTTGACCATTGCTAAGTTTATTTACTTTGCTTTCGTCAATATCAACACATATTACATCATTACCTGTTTCGGCAAAACATGTACCTGATACTAAACCTACATAACCTGTTCCGATGACTGCAATTCTCATAAAATAATCTGTTTAAAATTAAGTGTATTATATAAAATAAAATTATAAAGTGTTTTCTCTTTCGAATGTAACAACGTGATAATAAAAGCGTTTTTTATCATTGTTTAAAAAGTAGTAATTCTTATATTATATAAGCAAGTGACTGTGATAATTTGATTTTTTTAAACCTTTTATCTTGCTTATTTATTAAAGTAATATATTTGATAAGTATTCTTTGTTTTATCTGTTTTTATAAGTAGATAAAGTTAAAAGTTACATAAATATACCCAGATTTTCTTAAAAAATTTTAAATGATGACCCTTTTCAAAATAAAGAGTACGTAAGAATTTATGAAAGAGATAAAGAATGAAAACAAAATATTTGTTTTTTCAATTCTAAACTACAAATTAAGTACTAAAACTTACATCCATTTAAAAAGAATTACGTTTTTCTTTAATAATTACTATTTTTACCTAAAAAAATTAAACTAAAATTAAATGACTACATCAGTATTAGAAAATAAAGAGGCTATGATTGCTGAAATTGCTCAAAGTGTCCGTGATTTTGCCCAAAAACACATACTTCCATACAGAGAAGAGTGGGACGAGACTCAATTTTTTCCCATTGAGGTATTTAAAAGCCTCGGTGAGATGGGTTTGATGGGCGTGCTAGTACCCGAAGAACTAGGTGGTGCTGGCTTGGGCTATCACGAATATGTAACTGCAATCGTGGAATTATCTAAAATAGACCCTGCTATTGGACTTTCAATGGCTGCACATAATTCACTTTGTACTAACCATATTTTGATGTTTGCCAATGATTCCCAAAAAGGGAGATGGATTCCCAAACTCGCTACAGCCGAATGGATAGGGGCTTGGGGACTAACAGAACCTAACACAGGCTCAGATGCTGGTAATATGCGTACTACTGCCAAAAAAGAAGGGAATGGATGGATTATCAATGGTGCAAAAAACTTTATCACACATGGCAAATCGGGTGATGTTGCCGTTGTGATTGCACGCACTGGCGAAATAGGAGATTCTCATGGGATGACTGCCTTTGTAGTAGAGCGAGGCACGGAAGGCTTCAAAGCTGGCAAAAAAGAAAATAAGTTAGGAATGAGAGCTTCCGAAACTGCAGAAATGATTTTTGAAGACTGTTATATCCCTGATGAAAATGTCCTAGGTGATATAGGAGAAGGCTTTATCCAATCTATGAAAATCTTAGATGGAGGTCGTATCTCTATAGCAGCACTTTCACTAGGCACAGCTAAAGGTGCGTATGAAGCAGCTCTTCAGTATTCTAAGGAAAGACATCAGTTTAATAAGCCTATCTCAAGTTTTCAAGCAATTTCTTTTAAACTAGCAGATATGGCTACCGAAATAGATGCTGCTGAACTATTGATTGCTCGTGCCTGTGATTTGAAGGACGCACACAAGCCCGTAACTCGCGAATCTGCTATGGCAAAATACTATGCTTCTGAAGTAGCTTGCAGAGTAGCCAATGATGCTGTGCAGATTTTTGGGGGATATGGTTTTATTAAGGATTTTCCAGTAGAGAAATTTTACCGAGACGTAAAACTATGTACTATCGGTGAAGGCACTTCTGAAATTCAAAAACTAGTGATTTCAAGAGAGATACTAAGATAAATACTTGCTTGACTCTGAGCAAATAACCTATCCATACAAATTACTTCTATTTGTATGGATATTTTTTTGGGCTCATAGATTAAAAAAGCCTACAAATCTTTAAACTTGCAGGCTTTTTTTTGAGAGTATATTGATTTATGCTAGAGGGGTAAGGTTGGTAGCCTCTACCTTTAAAATCTCAGGGACAGCCTTGCGGACAGATTCCTCAATACCTGCCTTAAGCGTCATTGCTGACATAGGGCAAGAGCCACAAGCTCCCATTAATTCTATTTTCAGTATGCCTTCATCTGTAATCTCTAGTATCTTTACATTGCCTCCATCTGCAGCTAGATAGGGGCGTATATTATCTAGAGCCTCTTCTATGCGAATTCGCAGTTCGGGGGTATTGAGGGTTAATTCCATAATCTTTATTTTTTCCTTTGCCTAATCTTCTCGTAAAAATACAACAAAAATACTTAAACTTTAATTTCTACTCGTTTAGTTTGATCAAAACTTGCATTTCTAATCGCTACTTGCTGTGCCATTGCTTCTGCCAAATTCATAAAGGCAGCTTGTGTGAGTTCATCTCCACTTTCTACTGCTGGGATTCCTACATCTCCTGACTCACGGATGCTTTGTACAAGGGGAATTTGACCCAAGAAAGGCAGTACATTGTTGCGAGCAAAATCTTTCCCTCCATCTTGACCAAAGATGTAATACTTATTGTCAGGCAGTTCGGCAGGGGTAAAGTAAGCCATATTCTCTACCAATCCCAAGATAGGAACATTGATTTGAGGCTGCCTAAACATCGCTACGCCTTTGAGGGCATCTCTCAGGGCTACTTTTTGCGGAGTCGTAACGATGACTGCTCCCGTAACAGGTACTGTCTGCACCAACGTCAGGTGAATATCACTCGTGCCAGGAGGGAGGTCAATCAAAAGATAATCTAACTCTCCCCACAATGTATCTGAGATAAACTGTTGTAGAGCTTTGCTTGCCATAGGCCCACGCCAGACTGTAGCACTCTCAGCAGGAGAGAGAAAACCCATAGAAATAATCTTAATCCCAAATCGTTCAATAGGCAGAATCATGTTGCGTCCGTCGATTTGTTGCACAGAAGGTTTTTCATCTTCTACACCAAACATTGTAGGAATAGAAGGTCCAAAAATATCAGCATCTATTAACCCTACCTTTGCACCTGTTTTTTGAAGGGCAAGGGCAAGATTGGCTGCTACAGTAGATTTACCTACACCTCCCTTGCCCGAGGCAACTGCAATAATGTTCTTGACATCTGGTAAGAGGGGGGCATTGTTGCGAGTAGAGGTAACATTGGCTGTCATATTAACTTCTACTTCTAGGGTAGTATCTATGTGCTGGTGAAGGGCTTCTGTGCAGCTTTTGCGAATAAGCTCTTTGAGTGGGCAAGCAGGGGTAGTCAATACTACTGTAAAGCTTACTTTTTTACCGTCTATTTTAATATCCTGAATCATATTCAGGCTCACAAGGTCTTGTTTTAAGTCAGGTTCTTGTACTGTACTCAGTGCTTTTAATACAGCTTTTTGATCTATTTTCATATTTTTAATGAGATTGCTTTTGAGTAAACTCTTCTTTTATTTGTAAAAATAAGAGATTATGGGGTTTTTTTAAAATTACTTTCATAGAAAAAGACATAAACAAAAGCTAAAATACTTATTGTAAATAATCAAAAGCATTTCAATATTTTGATAATCAGTTGTTTATGATACTTAATGTATGAAGATAAATTTCTATCTTTTTGCTTAACCTTCAGGGTTTAAAAAGTGTTTTGATTTCTTTTTACAATGATTTCAGATTTTGTTTTTATCATACAGGACAGTTTTACCAATAAGATATCTAGAGATTTCTTATTTATGTGGATTATCCTTTATTTTTGAATAAAACTAACAACCAGCATCTTGGATATAAATTTTAAATACAAGATGAACAGATTAATAAGCTATTTTATTACTTTTTTGTTGGTAGTGTATGTATCTGAATTTGCTATAGGGCAGGAAGGAAATGACTATGATTCTAATAAAGCTTTCCACATAAGTCTTACTCCTTACCTAAATTCTAATGATATTCCAATCAACACAGAAAAAACGCTTCGCAAAATTGGAAGGATTATTCAGCAGTTTCCAGAGATAAGTCTTCAAGTAAAGGTGCATGACAGCGGCTATGACTTTGAGAAGGATAGTAAACTTAATAAATCAGAGGCTAAAAAACGCTCTGAAATACTTGCCCAGAATATGTATAAATTTTTGGTTAAGATTGGAGTAGCAGAAAGCAGCCTGAGTGTAGAAGGCAAAGGAAGTGAAGAACCTTTTTTATTTAATCAAAAAGATGCTAAAACTGCCTTTACTCTATCAGAATCTAAATATGCCTATATCAAAAATGCCCGAATTATCTTAGAACTAAAAACCCAATATGCAGATGAACTTATGAATTTAGAGCTAGAGCTAGAAGCCGAAAAAATTCCTTATTGGTTTTAATCTTTGAGTATTAATTTATCTCCTTTTAAGAAAGGAATTAAATCGTATTTGTCTAAAGTCAAGCAAAAATCAATATCCTCCATACGTCCTTTATTCTTCAATCTTTGAAAATGTGAAGAATCAGTCAGAAATCTAGTAGGGTTATTTTTACCCAAATGATATGCAGAACGAGCCAAACCACAAGCATCATTGTTAAAACTAAAATCATTCAACAGTTCATCCAATATATTTCCTGCAAAAATAGAATCTTCTAAATTAACTCTTCCTTTCCAACCTGCACAAAGTAAAAGTATATCTTTTTGCTTTTCTAGAAGGTATTTCACGATGGAAGTCTTATTTAGAAAAGCACCAGTGATGATTTCTTCTGCCCCCATTTTCTTTGCCATGCCTATAGCCTTCGTGCCATTGGAAGTGGTCATGGCTAGTTTTTTCCCTTTCATATCTGTTTCTAAGTAGGCAAGAGGGGAGTTGCCAAAGTCAAATCCTTCTACTTGATCTCCTTCTCGCTCTGCTGCTGCTAGGTAGCCTTGTGCTTGTAAGGCTTTGCACTCTTCTATCTCTGCTACAGGCGTAATGCTTTCTGCACCAGCAGCCAAAGCGGTGACGATGCAAGAAGTAGCTCTGAATATATCAATCACTACTACTACTTTATCATTTACTTCATAAAAAGGCAGTAGCTCAGGACTAAGACAAACTTCAATATTTTTCATAGTGTATTTATTAGATAGTTTTAACTAAGATTTTATAAAAAATAAAACGATTCAAATGAGTGGTTTGTGAAGACACAAACCACGGTTCAAACGATTCAAATGAGTGGTTCGTGAAGACACAAACCACGGTTCAAACAATTCAAATGAGTGGTTTGTGAAGACACAAACCACAGCATTGAGAACACAAAATACTTATTCAAATTATGTGTTAATTAAATAAAAGGAAGCTTTATGACTTCAGCTTTGAGACTTTTGTTACGGATGTCTATGTATATTTCCGAGCCTACTTTGCTTAGCTCAGTAGGTACATAGCCCAAGCCTATCCCTAGATTGAGCGAGGGAGACATCGTACCAGAGGTAACATCTCCTATTTTCTGTCCTTCACTGTCAGAGATAGTATAGTGTCCTCTCGGAATGCCTTTGTCTATCATCTTAAAAGCTACTAAACGGCGAGAAAATCCAGCTTCTTTGCGTGCTTTAAGTCCTTCTGCATTGATGAAGTCTTTAGTAAATTTTGTAACCCAACCTAAGCCAGCATCAAGTGGGCAAGTGCTATCATCTATGTCATTGCCATACAGACAAAATCCTTTTTCCAATCTAAGGGTATCTCTTGCACCTAATCCTATTGGCTGGATTCCTTCGGGTTTGCCTGCTTCTAGGATGGCTTCCCAGACTTCCTGAGCTTGTGTATTGGGTAAGTATAGCTCAAAACCTCCTGAGCCAGTATAGCCAGTAGCTGAGATGATTACATTTTCTACACCAGCAAGCATGCCTTTGGTAAAGGTATAATAAGTCATCTCATCAAGCTTGGTGTCTGTCAGACGCTGTAATACTTGTGCTGCCTTAGGCCCTTGTACGGCAAAGAGTGAAGTCTGCTCGGAGATGTTTTCCATCTCAGCTCTCATGGTATTGTGTTGGCTAATCCAGTTCCAATCTTTCTCTATATTAGAAGCATTCACTACCAATAGATATTCTTCTTCACTGACTCTATAGACAAGTAAATCATCTACTACACCACCATCTGCATTGGGCAGATAAGCATACATTGCTTTACCATCAAAAAGCTTGGTAGCATCATTAGAGACTACCTTCTGAATTAGTGCAAGTGCTTGTGGACCACGCACCATAAACTCACCCATGTGTGAGACATCAAACATTCCCACACCTCCACGCACTGCAAAATGCTCTTCCTTATCAGAAGTATATCGCACAGGCATATCATAGCCAGCAAATTCTACCATCTTTGCACCTGCTGCTGCATGCCAGCTATGCAAGGCCGTTTTTTTAATTTCTGTCATTGTTAATCAAATTCTTTTTTATCGGGTAAAATTAATCAAATCAAAAGGAAAATAAATAAGTAAGTCTAATTTGTTTACTTGTATCTTCAAATAATTACAAAATGAGTCTTTTGTTTAAACAATTTTATTTCACAACTTTGTGTCTAATACATTCAATTTTTACTAACTACTTTATGAAATATTGGTTATAGTGTTTGATAAGATAGATTCTTCACTTTTCAAATTTCAAAAAAATTATGATACAAACTAAAGGTTATGCTGCTCAATCAGCTACTACTTCTCTTGCTGAATTCGAATTCGAAAGACGTGAACTTAAGCCAGATGATGTCTTGATTGATATTTTGTTTTGTGGCGTTTGCCACTCTGATATTCATCAAGTAAAAGATGAGTGGGGCGGTTCTATGTTTCCAATGGTGCCTGGGCACGAGATAGTAGGGCGTGTGAATGCTGTCGGTTCTAATGTGAGCAAATTTAAGGTAGGTGATTTGGCAGGAGTAGGCTGTTTGGTAGATTCTTGCCGCACCTGCTCAAGCTGTGAAGAAGGTCTAGAGCAATACTGTGAGGTGCATTCTGCAGGTACTTACAATAGTGTAGAAATGGATAAAAAAACACCTACTTTTGGTGGCTATTCTAAGCAAATCGTTACGACACAAGACTTTGTACTCAAAGTTTCTGAAAAGCTTGACTTGGCACGAGTTGCTCCTTTGCTTTGTGCAGGGATTACTACTTACTCTCCTCTCAAACAATGGAATGTGAAAAAAGGCGACCGAGTAGCCGTTGTGGGCTTAGGTGGCTTAGGACACATGGGCGTGAAATTCGCAGCAGCGATGGGAGCAGAAGTTACGGTTATCAGTACTTCTGTCAATAAAGAATCAGATGCCAAAGCATTAGGAGCTCACAAGTTTATCGTGAGTAAGGAGAAAAGTCAAATGAAAGAAGCACGCAATTATTTTGATTTCATCTTAAATACTGTATCTGCATCGATTGATTTGAATCCTTATTTGGCTCTTTTACGCCTAGATGGGACAATGGTATTGGTAGGTGTACCACCAGAAGCTCCTCAAATTCAGGTGTTTAACCTTATAGGAAAACGTAGAAGATTAGCAGGGTCGTTGATTGGTGGTTTGCCAGAGACACAAGAAATGTTAGATTACTGTGCTGAGCATACTATTATGTCAGACATAGAAATCATCAAAATGGAAGAAATCAATGAGGCTTATGAGCGTATGATTAAAGGTGATGTGCATTATCGCTTTGTGATAGATTTGGCTACACTTTAGAGTGTAAAAAAACGCTTTCAAGTCATTAGATTTGAAAGCGTTTTTTTAAAGACCAATGGGATAGATTACAAATCTTTTGACTCTGTAGTCGGGATTACAAATCCCGA
>JBBRUH010000129.1:0-12559 GCA_038248005.1 Cytophagales bacterium
CTATACCTACGCTGATTATCTCACTTGGCAGTTTGATGAACGTATAGAACTATTTCGTGGAGAAATAATGAAAATGCCTCCTGCACCCCTTCGCATGCATCAAGATATTTCAAGTAAACTGCACGGCGAATTAGCTGTTTTTTTTAAGAAAAAACCTTGCAAGTTATATTCTGCCCCATTTGATGTGCGTTTTCCACAAAAAAAAGAGGATACCAAAGACGAACAAATTACTACCGTATTTCAGCCCGACTTATGTGTAGTCTGTGATATTGAAAAGTTAGACAGAAGAGGTTGCTTAGGTGCACCTGATTGGGTGATAGAGATTCTTTCAGATGGAAATGCTCCCAAAGAAATGCGTGAAAAATACCAAGTATATGAAGAAAGTGGTGTGAGAGAATATTGGATAATACAGCCTGATACGCATTCTATCTTGCCTTATGTCTTAGAAAATGGAATATTCATAGGCAAAGCTCCTCTCTTAGAAGGAAATGATGCAAGACCTAGCATTTTCCCTGATTTAACACTAGATTTGGCGTATATCTTTTCAGAATAAATGATTCATTGTCTAATAGGGCTGTTACACACTGGTTATCAACACTTTACTTTTTTATAACCATATATGCACATTGTTTCTTGTTTGTAGGTAGTCCAAAAGAAAGGAATAATCATATGTAAATCACCCACGTTGCAATAGAGAGAATAACAGTTATTACCAGTATGCTAAAAAGTTTGTTACTCATAGTTTATCTTATTTTAATTTTTCTGATAAATTACACTTTAAATCTAATAAAAATTTTGAGAATTATTAATATGACTTAGCAAAAAGATAGGCTTAGTAATGGTTTAAAAAAAATGAATATTTATTTTAACCAAAATGCTCATTATCAATAACTTAATAACCCAATAATTAATAGCTTATAACTAATCTCTTACTTAGATACTCATTGCATGATTACTTGGCAATTGAGCTAAATAGCTGTATTTTTGCAAAAAAATAAATTACTATGCAAAACGACCCAGAATTAAGCGGAAAATACCTTGGACAGATTACCAAAGACTTTGTGAAAGTATCTAAAATCTTGCAAGAAGCTTCTTATCAGATGCGTGTTCGCAAAATTTCTCAATTCCCTATTTTCCCCATTTCTAGACAAGAAATCCCGATTGGACAGATTCTGATGGATAGCACTGCGAGTAATCTGGATTGGAATTATCATATCTCTTATCTTGAGGAGTTTGTAGAACGAAACCTTATCGTAAAACCCGAGCATTTTAAGGAGGCATATAAAGATGCAGATGAGTTTTGCTGTCTATTTGTGATAGATGTAAAGCAAGATTTCACAAAATTTGTATTCATCCCATTTCCTGAGGATGACTAAGGCAACATCAAACAATTTGCCTTTATTTTGGTTTTATGAGCAAATAGATTACAAAACTAAAACAAGCAATATGAATTTTATACCCCAAAAAACAATAGAATTAAATATAGGAATTAGTCAAGAAAATCGCCAAGAATTAAGTGGAATGCTCAATGCACTTCTTGCTGATGAAATGTTGCTGTATATCAAAACCAAAAATTTTCATTGGAACGTAAAAGGTGTACATTTTACAGAATACCATGAACTTTTTGATGAGCAAGCAACTGCTATTTTACCCAATATTGACGCTATAGCCGAGAGAGTAAGGGCTTTAGGTTTTCCTTCTGCGGGTTCTATGCAAGAATATTTACAGATTACTCACCTCAAAGAAAACACCCAAAGAGGCGTAAAATCAATGGATATGATTTCTCGATTACTGAATGATTATGAAACAGTCATCCGTCATCTGAGAGAAGGAGCAGACAAGGCAAGTGAGCAATACCATGATGAAGGTACAAATGACTTTTTGATAGGTTTGATGAAAGAACATGAAAAAACAGCTTGGATGCTTCGCTCACATTTAGAAGAATAATAAATTAAGCACATCACACTATTTTTTAAGAAGATTTGGGGCGAAATGCCCTAATAACTTCTTCATTCACCTCCAAATAAGGTCCTTCTATCAAATCAACACAATAAGGTATAGCAGGAAAAACCGCATCCAAACACTCTCTAATCGCTTTGGGTTTGCCAGGTAGATTGATAATCAAAGTATGATTACGAATTCCAGCCGTCTGTCTTGAAAGTATGGCAGTAGGTACATATTGTAAGCTAGTTTGTCGCATCAGCTCTCCAAAACCAGGCATCATTTTCTGACAGACTGCTTCGGTTGCTTCGGGAGTTACATCTCTTTTGGCGGGCCCTGTACCCCCAGAAGTTACTATCAAACAGCAATTTTCTACATCTGCCATTCTTATCATTTCATTTTCTATTTCATTTTGCTCATCAGGGATGACAGCATAGACTACTTCCCAGTCAGAGAGTAGATACTCTTTTAGTGTCTGTTGGATTGCTTTGCCAGGTAAATCCTCATAAATGCCTTTACTAGCACGGTCTGAGACATTGATAATTCCAATTTTAATGATTGATTTTTGCATAAATCTAGCTTAATAACTCTTTCAAAATAAAGTATTCATTTAGTCTAAGTAAAATTCTCATTATCAGATTATTGCAAATTCATCACTTATCACTCACTTAATGAATAGGATATTTTAAAATACCGAAAAAAAATCTTAACTTGCATCTTAAAATTATACAAATATATACATTCCAAAATGAAACAAATCATTCAATATTTATTTTTAGGAATTATGCTTATTTTGAGTGCTTGTGGAAGCCGAAATAATAACAAACTTGGCAATAATCTTCTACAAAACACACCTAATTTAGTGGCTAATTCAGTGAGTTTTAATCCTACTTTTGAGAAGGAGTTTGCTTCTCTCTTTGAGGCGAAAGAAATGCCTTACACGACTGATACAAGTTATGCTTTACAAGATACTATCCCTGCTGAGATAGTGATTAAATATATTTTGGAAGCTGCTGAAAGTGCAGAAATAGATATATTTAAAGATGTCTGGGGAGATGAGGAAACTCAAGAAATGACTAGACAAGGTCTAAAAGACCGTTACATTGATGTTTCTAACAATGCTTTTGCTGTGATTAACTTTGGCTTAGATGCAAGATTATCACTCAATGATAACTATTATTCCTTCATCTTTCACTATATCCCTACTTTTATGGATGGGCGTTATCGCTATAGCTTTTTGGCAAATTATGGCAAAGATGGCAAACTAATAGACATACTCAATATTGGTGAACTTACCCAGTTTGTAGATATGGAAAACTTTCAAATGGCTGAGATTGATAAAGAGGGAAATATCCAAATCAATACCAAACTCATCAGATACGGGCAAATGTATGATTATCCCGAAGATTATGAAGAAAGTGGAGAACAAACTTTTATATTGAATGAATCAGGAAAATTCATTTTAAAACAAGAGAATTATTCAAGCTTTTCAGGGAAATTTCTTGCTAAAACATCTTCTGATGCTACTGCACCTCGTTTTTTGATAGAGCAGATGTTTGATGATACACAAGTGCGTTACCAGCCTAGTGCTGATGTTGCTCCACAAGATTGGGAAGTAGTAAAAATCAATGCGAATAAAAATGAATTAGTAACACGCAAGCCTGGCACTACTCAAGATTATATACTCAGTTATGACGAAGCAAAAGCTACCTTCGTTTGTAAAAATAGCAAAGGAGAAAAGACAAGCTTTTCGAGAGTGAGAAATTGATGATTAAATCATAAGTAAAATGGAAACTTTAGCAATACAAGAAAACGATTTAGAAAAAGAAATCGCCCAAGAGCGAAGTCGCCTATCAAGTGATCGTATGGATATTTCTTTTGGAGAAATTATCAATTTATACAAGAATAAAGAATTAATCATTCGTCCAGAATATCAAAGACTTTATAGATGGAATGATTTTCAAAAAACAGCACTTATAGAGTCAATTTTATTGGGAATACCTATTCCGCCTATTTTTGTATCAGAAGACGAAAATGGAATATGGGAATTAGTTGACGGATTGCAGAGAGTAACCACTTTTATTAGTTTTTTTGGTGAGCTTGATGAGAATGATTTAAGCCTTCACGTTATACCTGATAATGAGGAAGATATAGAATATAATCTATTCAATCAATGGATACTCAAAGCAGGTAGCTTGATAAAAAACTTAGAAGGATTTAGCATAGATACCTTACCTAAAAAATATATTATTAACCTGAAAAGAGCTGTCTGTAGAGTAGAAATACTAAGAGGAGAGAGTAATTCATTCATGAAGTATGAACTCTTCAAAAGATTAAATTCTGGTGGTACAAAAGCAAACCCACAAGAAATCCGTAATGCTATTTATCGACAGTTTGATACCAGATTGAATAATCTTTTGGCAGAACTCAGCCAACATGAATTATTTAAAAAATTAACTAGGTTAAGTGAAAAGAAACAAAAAGAACTGTATGACCAAGAGTTAGTATTAAGATTTATTGCTTTTGTAGATAACATTGAAAATATAAATGAAAATACTGAAAACTTCTTAAATCTGTTTATGGAGCAGGCTGTCAAAAATGATAACTTTGATTATCCACATCATCAATCTCTTTTTATAGAGGTACTGAAAATTATTGATTTATTAGAGGATGAAGATGTATTTCGTAATGAGAATAAAAGTTTTGTGCCAGCTCTATATGAAGGAATTATGATAGGATTAGCACAAAATCTGACGATATATAAAGAAAATATTGAACTACTCAGAAAAAAAATTGTAGAATTAAAAACTGATAATGATTTCAAAAAATTTTCAGGTTCTGCCTCCAATAGCCGAAGTAGAATAAAAAAAAGACTGTCTAGGGTAAGTACAATCTTTCAAAATCCATCAGTAGATTAAAATATAATGCTAGACTTTGAACAAGCCTTGCTTGAGCAAATAGAAGAAAGAGAAAGTACATTGTTTGAGATAGAAAAGGTCATTTTTACAAAGCGGTATAAACTTTCTCAAAAACATTTTAATATTTTTTCACTACAGTCTATTACGATGATTTATGCTGTCTGGGAAGGTTTTATTCAAAAATCTTGTCAATTATATATTGAGAAAATCAATTCGCTAGAAATTGAATTTGAAAACCTGAGTGATGAAATTCAGGTTTTTCATTTAGAAAACACCTTTAAACAATTTAAGCAATATCCAGAAAAAAAGCAGAAGAAAGTTAAATTCTATGCAGAACTAGCAGGTTTTCATCAAATAGATGTACATCAAATACATGGTCATATTAATACACAAAGCAACGTGAGCTTTGAAAACCTTAATATCATATTAAATACTCTCTCATTAGAAGCTTTTAAAGAAACTTGGGGGATTTATACACATCCAAAGCCAAATCTTAAAGAAAGTTTAAAAACCTTTCTGAGATACAGAAACAGTGTTGCCCATGGAGGTGATATCAGTGCAGAAGAAAAAGTAACACAGGAGGTTTATGAAAAGTACCGTGATTTGGTCAGAAATCTAATGTATGAGATATATGAAAGAATGCAATACGGAATAAAGAATAAAAAATACTTGAAAAATGATTTCTAACATTGAAAAAAGTCCTTACATCCAAGATTATATGGAAGGCAATATTTGTTTTGGTTGTGGAAAAGACAACCCTGAAGGACTTCAAATCAAAAGCTATTGGGAAGAAGATAAATGTATCTGTATCTTTCAATCCCAAGAAAAATACCAAGGCTGGAAAAATCTAATGAATGGAGGAATCTTGGCTACGGTCATAGATTGTCATACCATGGGTGCGGCCACTTCTTACGCTTATCGCCAAGAAAATCGTCCTTATGATAGCGAGCCTACTTATCGCTATGCCACAGGTACACTTACTATTAAGTATTTAAAGCCAACTCCTAATACTATTCCGATTAAAATCATTACTAAAATCACTGAAGTAAAAGGGAGAAAAACCACTATGCACTGTGAAGCTTGGGCAGGTGATACCCTCACAGCTGAAGCAGAAGTAGTCGCTATCCGTGTATTTGATAGTAGCCAAGCCCACGGACATAATCCCTTTCACGAATAAAAGCACTCAATAATTATATGGAAACGAACCCAACTGCAGAACTCATCTTCGAGTATTTTCCTAAACTGACCGACCTCCAAAAAGAACAGTTTATCAAATTAGAAGAACTTTATAAAGATTGGAATCAGAAAATCAATGTGGTTTCACGAAAAGACGTAGATTTACTCTATGAGCGACATGTATTGCATTCTCTGAGCATTGCCAAAATTATAGAGTTTAAGCCAGGTGCTAGGCTGATGGATGTAGGCACAGGAGGAGGATTTCCTGGCATTCCACTTGCCATTATGTTTCCTCTGTCTAGTTTTTATTTGGTAGATTCTATTGCCAAAAAAGTGAAAGTAGTACAAGAAGTCATAGATGGATTAGGTCTTAAAAATGTCCGTACAGAGCAAATCAGAATGGAAGAAGTCAATGAACAGTTTGATTTTGTGCTCAATAGAGCCGTTGCTCCTCTTAGTACACTTATTCACTGGACTAAAGATAAATACATCCCTAACTGGAATCACTCCCTCAAAAACGGTATTATCTCACTCAAAGGCGGAGACCTCAGCGAAGAAATCAAAGAGGCTGAAATCAAGAAATACAAAATATTTGAGATGAAAGATATTTTTGAAGGTGAGTTCTTTGAGACTAAGAAAATCGTCTATGTGCCTATGATTAAGTAAGAGATGATTATAGAAGAATTAGACTGATGTAAATAAATTGGCATACAAATCGTATGTAATTAAGAAAAGAAGAATTTTTACGTTCTGATATTGGTTTAAGTGATTAAAAAAGGTTTAAAATCATTTTGATGCGAATTTTTTGTGTTGTACTCATTTACTTTGGTATTCTGTCAGTGAGCTTTGCACAGGATACCTCATTGGTAGCAGAAATGCTTCAAAAAAAAATAAAATCTACTCCTCAAAACAGAGAAAAGGTAGATTTATTGAATGAGTTAGCTCAAGCGTATGAAAAAAACCAACCTATTGAAGCCCGCACACAAGCCCAAGATGCCCTTGTACTAGCAATAAACATTGAATATGCAGAGGGAGAAGCTCAGGCACTTAAAACCATCGGAAATATTTATCTTTTACAAAGTAATTATTCTCAGGCGTTGGAATATTTCTTAAATGCTTTAAAAATCTTTGAAGAACTCAAACAAACCAAAGGAATCGCAGAAACACTTAATAATGTAGGGAATGTATATCAGAACCTAGGTAAATTTAAAGAAGCTCGCCAATACTACAACCAAGTGATTAAAATAGATGAAAAAAACAATGATCAAAAAGGATTAGCAAGTTCTTTTAACAACATCGGTGCATTGTATTATCAGCAAAATAACTATGATTTTGCATTGCAATATTATCAAAAATCACTGCTTATCAATGAAACTACTCAAGATGAACAAGGCATTGCACTGGGTCTTAAGAATATTGGAACGGTGGAGTATGACCAAAGTAGATTTGGAGCGGCTAGGCTTAACTTTTTAAAGTCTTTAATGATAGATCAAAGCCTCAATAACCAAAATGGAATGGCAATTTCCCTAAGTAAACTTGCGAATACACACCTCAAACTAAGCCAAACTGACTCTGCCAAATATTACGCAAATCAAGCCTTAGACATTGCTTTTATGATGGATTTTAAATCAATCATCCTAGAGGCAAGCTCTACGCTTGCAGATGTCTATGCCATAGAAGGGGATTATGCAAAGGCTTTTGAAAACCAGTTTATTTCTACACAGATTCAGGCAGATATATTTAGTGAAGCAAACAGACAAAAAATCACCGACCTGCAGACAGGTTACGAACTAGAGAAAAAACAAATCGAGCTAGAAAAAAAACAAATAGAACTAGAAGAAAGCAATCGTAGAAGGAATACTCAATTGATTTATACACTTTTAACACTCGGAGCAGGTCTAATTGTGATGGTTTTTGCTATTTTTCTCTATCGAGCCAATCGTCAAAAACAAGCTGCTAATCAGCTACTTACTCAGCAAAATTTTGCAATGAACCTCCAAAACAAAGAAATCATCAAGCAAAGAAATGCCATAGAAGTACAAAAAAATCAAATAGAAAAACAGAGTAATGAGATAGCTAAGAAAAATTCTAATATAGAAAGCAGCATACAATATGCCCAACGCATTCAGCAAGCTATGCTACCTACCGAAGAAAGCATAGACAAAGGACTTCCCCTTCATTTTATATTGTATCTCCCTAGAGATGTAGTGAGTGGTGATTTTTACTGGTTTACGAGAGTAGAGCCTAGACCCATCTATGAAGAAGAAACTTCTAAAGGAAAGCAGAATGTATTGAAAGGATTTACCTCCGAAAAAATCGTGATTGCAGCCATTGACTGCACTGGACATGGCGTACCTGGGGCATTTATGTCTATGATAGGAGATTCTCTGATGAATCAAATTATCTTAGACAAGGGAATCCTAGAGCCTGACCAGATATTAGCGAATATGCACATTGGTATCCGCACTGCCCTTAAACAGTCTGAAACACTTAACCAAGATGGGATGGATATGTCACTTTGTGTGATAGACAAACAAGCCAAGACCGTAGAGTTTGCAGGGGCTAAAAACTCTTTGCTGTATTTTCAAGATAAAAAACTCGGTGAAATTAAAGCCAGTATTCATGGACTTGGTGGCTGGAGAGATAGCAGAGATGATACTCATCTTTATCCAAAACATACACTTTCTTATGCAGAGAATCCCTTGACACTTTACATGTATTCAGATGGCTACCAAGACCAGTTTGGAGGCCCACGCAATAAAAAATTTATGCGACGAAGGTTTAAAGAACTTCTCCATAATATTTATCAAGAGCCCATGCACTATCAAAAAGATATTTTATACCAAAATCTAAATGAATGGATGGGAGATGAAAGACAAATGGATGATATCTTAGTCATAGGAGTTCGGTTGAGTTGAAGGGTTGATTTAATGAAGGGTTGAAAATATCTCACTTCCCACTTCTATTCTTCTCACCTTCTCGCTTCTAAAATTCTTACTTTAAATATTTTGCCCCTATTTTGAGCATTTTTAGCCTTTTTTTGCTAATTACACTTAAAATTGTTCCTTTTTTTGGCTAAAAGGTTGCTTATTAATTTTTTAAGTGCTAAATTTGGTGTCATTGTTCAAATTATACACCCAATTTGGTAAAAAATGGAAACCCAGATATATTTTAATAAAAATCTCAAATACCTACGTCGCCAAAACAATCGTCAAACACAAGAAAATCTTGCTAAAGCATTAGGATTGACCCGTAGCGTAATATCTTCTTATGAAGATGGAAGAGCCGAGCCAAGTATTGCTACCCTGACCAAAGTTTCAGACTATTTTCAGGTTTCTATTGAGATTCTGACCAATATAGATTTGAGCAATGCCAATCAAAAAGATGTAGAGTATAAAATCCAGTTAGAAAAATATGCTTCAGCTCGTCAGTTTGAAATCAAAACAGTATCCATAGAGATAGAGAAACAGCGTCATATTAGTCTTGTGCCACAAAGAGCTTCTGCTGGTTATTCCAATGGCTATGCTGATACTGAGTACCTCAAAGAATTACCCACTTATCAATTGCCATTCTTAGATAAACAAAAAGAATATCGTGCTTTTGAGATTCAAGGAGATTCGATGCTCCCCATTCCTGATAAAAGTATTGTGATAGGAGAGTATATTGAGAATATAAGTGAAATCAGAGAAGGTGAGAAATGTATCATCGTAAGTGAAGTGGATGGAGTCGTTTTCAAACAAGTGTTTAATAAAGTAGGCGAAAGAGATACTTTATTACTCAAATCTTCTAACATAGCTTATAGCCCCTATGAAATCAAAGCTAAAGATGTGCTTGAAATGTGGAAATTTACAGCTTACATTCATCGTGATTTTCCACAAGAGTATGATACAACTGATAGTTTGAAAGAAGCATTCTCAAGAATGGAGCATCAAATCCAAGATTTGAAAATAATTCAAGATTCACAGAAGAATTGATTATTTGTGTTTATCGAATGATTTATAAATCATGAGTTTGTAATAATCTGATAATGAGTGATTTACTTAAAAAAATCGTCATTTTATTTAATTGTTATTCCTAAGAATAGAAAATCTCTTCTCAATAACAGAAGAGATTTTATTTTTTAATCCAATCTTGCCAACTTCCTACAATACTAGGATAAGTAGTAGCTAATTTGATATTTTCCACAAATTTATCACGGCTAATGTGTTCTGCACCTAGACTCTCTAAATGCTTTGTATGTACTTGGCAATCTACAAGCATAAACTCCCTTTCAATTAAATGTTGTACAATTGTAATGAAGCCTGCCTTAGAAGCATTGCTTACATAGCTAAACATAGACTCCCCGAAGAAACATCGCCCTAGAGATACGCCATATAATCCACCTACAAGACTTCCATTCTCCCAAACTTCTACAGAGTGTGCATACCCTAACTGATGTAAATGGATATAAGCTTGTTTCATCTCCTCTGTAATCCAAGTATCATATTGTCCTCTTCTTTTTATCTTACCACAGTGATAGATGACTTCTGCAAAATTTTGATCCAAAGTAACTTCAAACTGTCCTTTACGAAGTACTTGACGCATGCTTTTAGAAACTTTAATGTTAGAAGGATACAGCGCAAAGCGAGGGTCAGGCGACCACCATATAATTGGTTCATCAGCAGAATACCAAGGGAAAATACCTGAGCGATATGCCAATAATAGTCTTTCGGAAGATAAATCACCTCCAAGTGCCAGAATCCCGTGTTCATCTGTATTTTCTAAGGAAGGAAATATCAATTCTTCACCTAAAAAGTAATAAGGCATAATATTTTTAATTTGTAGAATGCTAAAATTATTTAAATATAGCGTACTTTGCTATTAGAATCAAGTTTTATATATTCCATTTAATTATTCGCAGAATGAAAAGCATAAAATTACCCTTCATCTTCTTATTCATCCTACTTTACTCTTGTGGCGGCGGAGAAGAAAAACAAGAAACTCAAACACAAACAAATTCATCTCAAAATGAAATAACCGAAGATGAAAGCCCCCAAACTGATAAAAAAGCTCCTCCTGTCAAAGAAAAAGAAGATACCAAAGCTACCAAAATGCAAGCTGTAATTCAGGATTATTGTCAGTTTTTTAATGAAAAAGAGTTTTATGCAGTTTCAGACTTGTTTACACCCAAAGTAGAGCAGTGGATTACGCTCAAAAACATAAAAAATAGCACCATAGGTGAAGAAGCTGCAAAATTCTTAGGCACAAAACTCAATGTGCATTATCGCCCTGATTTTATAAAAATGAAAAGAGAAGGGCAGACTGCCTATCTACCAATAGCAATGAGCTGGGAGGGCTATTTTGCAGAAGTAGAGGCAGAGATTAAATTTGATGAGGAGTTTAAAATCACCTCTTATCGTGAAAATAAAATCTTAAAAACCAAAGGAAACATAGCTGGAGGAGGCACTTTTGCTAGTCTTTTGGCTAAATTTCCACCTGTAGATGATGTCAGTAAACTTTCTAATACAGATGTAGGTGAAAATAGTCCGCAAGTAAATCTAAAAGATTTGCAGTATCTTTTTAAAGTAATGGATAGCGATATTTTCTATGCTTCTGGGATTTCTACTTTTCATCCTGCTGGTAGCTATCAAAGCGGAGGTTATACTCTATTGGTCTTAAAAGAACTGACCGAAGAAGATATGGCTCCCGCAGGTCCACCTACCAATGCTTATTTATTTATCTTTGATAAAGAAGGCAAACTTACCTACAGCAAGAACATTGGCTTTAATTATCCTGGGGCTGCTATGGCTCGCTCTTACACTGAGGCTGCCTTTAAAGAATCGGGCAAAGACTTGATAGTAGAAATCACAGATGCATATTCAAGCTATTATGAAGACCTTAATGAAGGTCAGATTATCAAACATCGCCTGAATAAGCAAGGGAAATTAGAAAAAATGGGCGTTCAGACTTTTTCAAGAACCTTTATGGAGGGAGCTAATTGAACTTTTTGGTGAATCTTTAGTTTTAGAAGAAGTTTACACAATCAATAGAATCTATATGTATAAACATAGTATTATCATTTTTCTTTTTATGTGTTTGGGTGCTTCTTTGAGCTTTGCCCAATCTAAATCTTCTAAAAATAAAACAATGAATTCAGAAAAGTTAGAAATAGCTACCTTTGGTGCTGGCTGTTTTTGGTGTACCGAAGCCGTATTCCAACGTCTCAAAGGAGTAGAAAAAGTAGAATCAGGGTATGCAGGTGGTCAGATCAAAAATCCTACTTATAGTGAAATATGCACAGGCACTACAGGGCATGCCGAAATAGCACAGATTACCTTTGACCCCAGTGTGATTTCTTATGAAGAGCTTTTATATGTCTTCTGGAGAACACATGACCCTACTACCCTTAACCAACAAGGAGCTGATAAAGGAACTCAATATCGCTCGGTGGTTTTTTATCATAGCAATGCACAAAAAGCCTCTGCCGAAAAAATAATGAAAGAAACCGAAGCTGCTAAGGTCTGGAAAAACCGAATTGTAACAGA
>JBBRUH010000130.1:0-12557 GCA_038248005.1 Cytophagales bacterium
CTACATAACCAAAGCTATCTTAATAAACCAAATTTCTGGGAAAAATACAATATGGTATTACAGTATATGCCTTAAAGTCGAAAGATTGAAGTGCTAATGAAACATGATACTATTATATGATACTGTCAATGCCTTTTCCGTGATTCGTGTCTTAAGAAACCACCACTGATTCGGTTCGTGAAGACACGAACCGAGGGATTGAAGACACGAACCGAGGGATTGAAGACACGAACTGAGGGGTTGAAACTGCTACTGTCAATGCACTCTATCACTTCTACACTCTAGGTTTTTAATAATTTCAGCTTCGGCTTCGAGCAAAAACTCTAGGCGCGCATCTACCTCACTTTCAGGGGCATACTCTTTGGCTAGTTTAATAAAATTAACATAATGAGTAGCCTCAGAAATCATCAAATCGTGGTAAAAGGATTTCAGCTCTTTGTCTGAGATATGTAGAGAGAGCAGTCTAAATCGCTCACAACTACGGGCTTCTATGAGTGCATTAGTGAGAAGTCTATCCATTAATCTTCGCTCTTGTGAACCCCCTTTTCGCTCTAACTGAGCAAGCTCAATCACATATTCATCTTTGCGAGCTTTGCCTAAAGTAATATTGCGTTTTTTCATCTCACGAAGCACCATTCTGAAGTGTCCCCATTCTTCTGACACTACGGGCGTAAGCATTTCTACTAATTTCTCTCTATCATGGTATAATACAATCAAAGAAATACAACTTGTCGCCGCCTTTTGCTCACAATAAGCATGGTCTATCAGTATCTCAGCAATATTTTTTTCGGCAATATTGACCCAGCGAGGGTCAGTAGGTAGTTTAAGTCCTAGCATAGATTTAGGCGTAATTTATTTGAGTGAAATTATTTGTATAGAAACAAACAAATACAGAAGTATCACAATGATTTTATTTCACAAAAATAAGAATTTTATTCTTTGTCATCTACATAAAAGAGAGTAGATAATTCAAATTGATAAATATTCCTTCACTTTTTTCGTTATCAGCCATAAAAGTAAATTTCAAGAAAAGAAACAGTCCTCTGTATATAATTCTTTATTTTTGCTATATGTTCTTGGTAAGAAATAGATTCACATCACCTCTCATGATTTTAAGAATATTCATTTATTTACTTTGTGTATTGCCTAGCTTTGTGTGGGCTCAAGACCCTCATTTATCTCAATTTTTTAGTACCCCTACAGGCATCAACCCTGCTTTTACGGGTATTACACAGCAAACTAGGTTTAACTTTAATTTTCGCTCACAGTGGCCACAAATCCCAGGTGAATACCTTAGCTATCAAGTAGGGTATGACCAAGGCTTTGGTGAATCTCGCAATGGAGTAGGCTTACTGATGAGTCTGGACCAAGCAGGTTCGGCAGGTGTTCGGACTATACAAGCACAGGCTTTGTATGCTTACACGCTTCCCTTTGAAGATTTTGCTATCCGTGCTGGGCTGATGCTTGGCTATGGCAATAGAAGTTTAAATCATTATCAATTGCTCTTTGGAGACCAACTTAGCGAAATAGGACTTACTGGCTCACCTACCCAAGAAAATGACCTTACCAATATCAATGTCAATTACTGGGATGTGGGAACAGGATTTTTATTTTATGGAGAGAGTTTTTGGTTGGGTGTTTCAGGCTATCACCTCAATCGCCCTAATCAATCTCTGGTAGGCTCAGAAGATAGACTTCCGATGCAGATTTCTGTTCACGGAGGGTATAAGTTTGTATCTTATGGGCATAGTAGAAGCAAGCGAGATGGGTATTCTATGGCTCTGAGTCCAGGTTTTTATTACAGTCAGCAAGGAGATTTAAGACAATTAGATTTGGGAGCAAATGGCTTTATAGACCCCATAGTGGTAGGACTTTGGTACCGTGGTGTGCCTATTCAGCCTTCTTTTAACAGTGCTATAGTGGCTATGGCTGGCTTCCGTTACAAAGGCTATCAGTTTCTATATAGTTTTGATACTCCAGTAGGACGTTTTGCTTCTATGACTGGTGGAGCTCACGAAATATCTATGGCTTTAGACCTTGGCAACTTTCAAACTCGCAAACGCTTCAGAAGAAGAAGTGGCATCATAGAATTTCCTGATTTAGTGCATTAAGAGAATTTTCAAGAATTGTAGCACAACAATCTACCATAATTAAAGGTTTGTGTTTAGCTTTGTGAGCATTAACCTTAAAAATCAAATTATGTATTATTCATTTCTTTTTATACACTCTTGGCTTCGTTGGGCAGTACTTATCTTGGCAGTCATCGTGATTGTAAGATCGTTAAGTGGATGGTTTGGCAAAAAGCCTTTCTCAGGTTCAGACAGCCGATTCTCTATCTTTTTGGTAGCTTCTGTTCATTTACAGTTAGTGCTCGGACTCATTTTATATTTTATATATAGCCCTAATGGTTATGCTGCTTTTCAGAGTGGAGCAAATGTCATGAAAGATAGTGCTGTAAGATACTGGGCAGTAGAGCATATTTCTATGATGATTCTAGCAGTAGTATTTATACAAGTAGGCAGAACTCTTTCTAAGAAAGCCAAAACGGCCATTGCTAAACATAAAAACTTGGCTATCTTTACTATCATAGGTTTACTCCTTGTATTGAGCCGTATTCCTTGGGATCAAGTAAGAATGTTTAGAGGTTTATAGTTTAGTGAGTTATGAATTCTTAATTATCTGATAATGAGTATTTTAATTACTAATAAATATTAGTCTATTTTTAGCATTTTACTTAAAAGATAATTTTTATCTAAAAAAGCAATTTCTCTTTTTATGAGAAATGGCTTTTTTATTTTAATTCTACTCCCAAAAAATCAATCTAAAGCGGGCAGTATTTTACCACTTACTTCTCCAAAACCTACTCTTATTCCGTCTTTCTCTGCAAAACCTCTTAGAGTTAATATATCATTATCTTGTATAAATTTACGTTCTGAGCCATCAGGCATCGTAATTGGTTTCGAGCCACGCCACGTAATCTCTAACATAGAACCGTAACTACTGGCATCTTTGCCACTAATCGTCCCTGAGGCACACATATCTCCTACATTAAAATTACAGCCATTGACGCTATGATGTGCTAATTGCTGGCACATATTCCAGTACATATATTTAAAATTACTTTTAGAGATAATTTTCTCTTCTGTTTTTTCAGGTTTCAAGGCGACTTCTAGCTGAATATCATAGTTTTTTAAGCCCTCATATTTAAGATAATCCAATACTTCTGGCTCTTGTGGAGGACTAGCTACCCGAAAAGGCTTCAAGGCTTCCAAAGTTACTAACCACGGTGAGATAGAAGACGCAAAGCTTTTGGCAAGGAAAGGCCCTAGTGGCACATACTCCCATTTTTGAATATCTCTTGCCGACCAATCATTAAAAAGTACCATCCCAAAGATATGTTCTTCGGCTTGTGCAGTAGTTATTCTCTGCCCTAATCGGGTGCTTTTACCTACCACGAAAGCCATCTCTAACTCAAAATCTAGCAATCGACAAGGCTGAAAGGTAGGCATTTCAGCATCATCAGCTTTGGTCTGTCCCCAAGGACGGTGAATCTCCGTACCCGAAATCACAATAGAACTTGCTCGCCCGTGATAACCTACTGGAAGGTGTCGCCAATTGGGTAAAAGTGCATTATCAGGGTCTCTAAACATCGTCCCCACATTGGTAGCGTGTTCTATGCTTGAATAAAAATCTGTGTAATCTCCTATCTTGACAGGCAGGTACATCTGAGCCTTTGACTGTGGCACAAGCACTTCAGAAGCATGAGCTTGAAGGGTAGGGGTATCTTTACTTAATAATTGAGTGATTTTTTGTCTAATGGTAGAGGTTACTGGTTTGCCTAATGCAATAAAATCATTTAGAAATTCTGCTTCAAAAAATCCTTTAGAAAGATTAAATTCATCCAAAAAACCCAATGATTGTACTTTTGCCAAATCAAGAACCTGTGTACCGATTGCTACTCCTACTCTTTTGCTGTGAGTAGGGCTAGAAAAAATACCATAAGGAAGGTTATAAATAGAAAAATCGCTGTGGGCAGGCATATCTACCCAAGATGTCAAAGATAAATCAGTCATTATTTTTTATTTTAGGTTTAAAAATATTTTTACGTTAAAAGTATTTAGTAGCAGTATCAAGAGAATTATTCGATTTATTTGAAATAAAGCACTCATTATCAGATTATTACAAACTCATAATTTATAACTCATCTCTCACTAGACAATTTAAACTTCAAAAATCACATTGTCTAATAACCTTACCTCTCCCAGATAAGCTACCAAACACAAAGCTACTTCTTTAGAATCTTTTATGTTTTGAATAGGAAGTAAGGTAAATCTATCTACAATTTCAAAATATTCTATCTTGAGACCACCATTTTCAAAGTTCTTGCGTACTAAGGCTTTCGCCGATGCAATATCACCTTTTTGGCTTTGAAGCATTTCTTTTGCTTCAAAAAGTGAATAAGGGATAACCCTTGCTTCTATTCTTTCAGAAGGAGAAAGACGGCGATTTCGTGATGACATGGCAAGTCCATCTTCTTCCCGAATCGTAGGGCAGACAATGAGTTCTAAGTCAAAAGAGAGGTCTTGTATCAGTTTATGTACTATGAGAGTCTGTTGTAAATCTTTTTGCCCAAAATACGCACGGTGTGGCTTCACAAGGTTAAATAACTTAGAAACAACCAAAGCCACTCCATTAAAATGCCCAGGGCGAAAATGACCCTCCATCACATGCTCAAGGTATCCAAAGTCAAACTTAAGCAAAGTAGGAGAAGGATACATCACTTGGTCATTGGGAAGAAAGACGTGTACACACTCAAATTTTTTGAGTTGTGCTATGTCATTCTCAAAATCTCGAGGGTATTTCTGTAAGTCTTGAGAATTATTAAATTGAGTAGGATTTACATAAATACTACAGATTACTTGGTCATTTTCTTGAATAGCTTTTTCTATCAAAGCCAGATGACCCGAGTGCAAAGCCCCCATAGTAGGCACAAAGCCCAAAGATTGCCCTTTCTCAAGCAGAGATTGGCGAAAAGATTTGAGGGTAAATTGGTTTTCAAAAATCTGTAACATTGATTTATAAATAAGTTTACAAATGCCTCAAAGCTAGTGATATATGACTAAAAATAGAAGTCTTATATTTTTTTTGTATTTTTGCAATCAATTTTAAATTGTGATTTAAATCTTATCGAGAATGCAAAAACTCCGAATACTGTATGTAGCCAGTGAAATAAAACCCTTTCTTAAGCTTTCCAAAGTGGCTCAATTGGTTCGCAGCTTGCCTCAGGCAATGCAGGAGAAAGGCATGGAAATTCGTATCCTAATCCCTCGTTTTGGCACTATCAATGAAAGAAAAAACCGACTACACGAGGTAGTGAGGCTTTCGGGCATCAATATTTCAGTAGGTGAAGAAGAACGACCACTTGTAATTAAAGTAGCTTCCATCCCTACCGCAAAACTTCAAGTCTATTTTATAGACAATGAAGATCTTTTTCACCGAAAGGCTGTCTTCAAAGACAAAGAAGGTAAATTTTTTGAAGATAATGACGATAGAGCTATCTTTTTTTGTAAAGGTGTGCTAGAAACCGTCAAAAAACTAGGCTGGCCGCCAGATGTGGTTCATTGCCATGACTGGATGAGTGCTTTGATTCCGATGTATCTTAAGACTGCTTATCTCAAAGAACCTACTTTCCAAAATACTAAATCTGTCTTTACGGTTTATAACAATGAGTTTGACCATCAATTCAGTGAAGATTTTTTTGATAAAGTAAGAATGACTGACATAGAACCTGAGACTATACCCTCTTTGGCTTCTAGAGATTTTGATGCTTTCCTCAAAACTGGTCTTGAGTATGCTGATGTGGTTACTAAAGCAGAAGACACTTATTCAGAAAAAATCCAAAGTTTATTATCTATATCTGAAACTAATCGTGAAATTAGTACACTCCATGAAACGACTGAATTCTCTGAACTCTATTATCAACTCTATAATGAATTGGCAAGTGTTAGCTAAGACAAATTTTAGAATTACATTTCTTCTATTAAGTTTATTAGGTGTATTTGCTTGTGAGCAATCAAGAGAAATTGGCTTTGGTTTAGTACCTCGTGATGAGGTAGGTGTATTTTTTACGGATACGCTCTCCATAGAAACTTCTACGGTACTTGGTAAAGTTAATACCACCAATGCTTCTTTTTTACTCTCAGGAAGATATCAAGATCCTGATTTGGGAAACATTAAAGCTCAATCATACTTTCAGTTAGTACCTGATACTCTGTTGCTTAATCGTTTTGTAGAGACCAATGAGCTGACTTATGATTCTCTTGTAATGGTTCTTAGCTTTACGTATCTCTATGGAAATACAGAGGCTTCTCAGACATTTGCTCTGCATGAGCTTACACAAGACTTAGATACTGATACTGAATATACGAATCAAAGTAGCGTGAGTTATAATCCTACTCCTGCTTATACTTTTACGGTTACAGGTGAACAATTACGTGAAAGACCTGTTCGCCGTATTAAAATAAGTGATGTGCTAGGAACACAATTATTTGAGGATGCCAAAAATAATGTTACTCGTGCGAATTATCTGAATACCCATAAAGGCTATGCCTTAGTATCTCAGAGCAATCCAAGTGATGATGTATTTGTGATAGGAATGAATACAAATGGTCTCAGTTCAAATATGTTACTGTATTATACAGAAGCTACTTCTCCTGCAATTACACCTCGTGCACTAGGTTTTTTTATTAGTACTGGTGCTAGATTTAATCAAATCAGTAGTGATAGAAGTGGGACGGTTTTAGATAGTAAATTAGCTACTCTATATGACGAAGTAAGTATTTCAGAGACTGATAGTATTTCTTTTATACAATCAGGAGTAGGAATACAGAGTAAAATTTCATTTCCTACTTTACAAAACTTAGGCAATCAAGGCAATATTGCTATCAATCGTGCAGAGCTTGTCCTTAGAGTATCACCTGGTAGTACAGATGAGTTTGATGAACCCGCAGGAATCATCTTGTATGAATCCAATGAAACCAATCAAGTCTTGCAGACTATCATAAACGAAGAAAACATTGACCTCATCGTACAACAAGAAGGTACTAACCCATTTGGATTTAGTGCTCCACTTGTCTTAAGATACAATGAGCGTAGTGAAGAATATAGAGCAGACATTACTACTCATTTGCAGTTAATATATACAGGACTCAAAGTAAATAAAAGTTTACTAATTTCTCCAACTGATTTTAGCACAAGGATAAATCGTCTTATATTAAACGCTAAGAAAAGTAGTCCATTCTCGATTAAGTTGAGGGTATTTTATACTGTTTTCAACTAATCACAAAGAATATTTTGAAAAATAAAAGAGTTTTCTAATAATTAATCTCTTTTACTTTTCATTCGTCTTTGGTGATTGTATAGTCTAAATACTTTTTTTGGACAAAATCCATTATGGAAATAGGTAAGTATTTAATGAACTTTCATTAAATGCTTACCTATTATTAAAAATACTATACAAAACTTATAATTTTTAAAAATATCTTTTTATGTGTGGAATTGTAGCTTATACAGGACATCGTGAAGCCTATCCTGTCATTTTAAAGGGACTAAAACGCCTCGAGTATCGTGGATATGATAGCTCAGGAGTAGCACTCCTTAATGGTTCTTTACAGGTTTATAAAAAACAAGGGAAAGTCAGTGACTTAGAAAAAAAACTTCAAAAGCATAGCCTTCATGCACACACAGGCATAGGGCATACACGTTGGGCTACTCATGGCGAACCCAATGATGCAAATGCTCACCCTCATTTCTCAGCCAATAATAGCATCGTTTTAATCCACAATGGCATCATCGAAAACTACTCTGTCATCAAAGAAGATTTGATGAATAGGGGGTATTTTTTTAGAAGTGAAACTGATTCGGAAGTACTAGCTACATTCATAGAAGACATCTATACACACACTAAGACTACGTTGGAGGAAGCTACTCGTTTGGCTCTTCAAAAAGTAGTTGGTGCGTATGCTATTGTAGTGATGGCAGTCAAAGAACCAGGTGTGCTAGTGGCTGCTCGCAAAGGTAGTCCTCTCGTAATCGGGATTGGAAAAGATGAGCATTTTGTGGCTTCTGATGCTACTCCTATCATAGAATATACCAATGAAGTAGTGTATCTGGATGACCACGAAATAGCCGTTATTACTGATAAAACCCTCACTATCAGAAACTTAGAATCTATTTCTAAAAGACCTTATATTCACAAACTTGACCTAGAGCTAGAAGCCATCGAAAAAGGTGGTTTTGAACACTTTATGCTCAAAGAAATCTTCGAGCAGCCCAAATCTGTAGCTGACAGCATGAGAGGGCGTATTAATGCCAGTGCTGGAACACTCCAACTAGGAGGACTTACAGAATACTTTAATCGTTTGCTAAGTGCTGACCGCATTATGTTTGTAGCTTGCGGAACTTCTTGGCATGCAGGCTTAGTTGCTGAGTATTTATTTGAAGAACTAGCCAGAATCCCGGTAGAGGTAGAATATGCTTCTGAATTTAGATACCGTAACCCTATCATCAGAGAAAATGATGTAGTGATTGCCATTTCTCAATCAGGCGAAACAGCTGATACATTGGCGGCCATAGAGCTTGCCAAATCAAAAGGAGCAATTATTTTTGGTATCTGTAACTCAGTTGGTTCTTCTATCCCTAGAGCTACTCATGCAGGTGCTTATATCCATGCAGGCCCAGAGATTGGCGTAGCAAGTACAAAGGCGTTCACAGGTCAGATTACAGTCTTGACGATGATGGCTCTACTGATTGCCTATCGCAAAGGCACTATCTCAGAGAGAAGCTACCGAGAATTATTGGTAGAGTTAGAATTAATCCCCTCTAAAATAGAGAAAGCCCTTAAACTTAACAATCAGATTAAATACATTGCTGATGAGTTTAAAGATGCTCGCAATTTCTTATATCTAGGGCGTGGTTATAATTTTCCAGTAGCACTTGAGGGTGCACTCAAACTCAAAGAAATTTCTTATATCCACGCCGAAGGCTATCCTGCTGCTGAGATGAAGCACGGACCTATTGCACTGATTGATGAAGAAATGCCCGTAGTTTTCATAGCTACCAATGATAGTAGCTATGAAAAAATAGTTTCTAATATCCAAGAAGTGAAAGCCCGCAAAGGAAAGGTAATTGCCATCGTAACAGAAGGAGATACATTAATTAAGAGTATGGCAGATTATATCATAGAGATACCCAAAACTCACGAGGCACTCGTTCCATTGATTTCTGTGATTCCACTTCAGTTACTTTCTTATCATATCGCAGTGCTGCGTGGTTGTAATGTAGATCAGCCCCGTAACCTTGCCAAATCTGTAACTGTAGAATAAATAATATTTGAGCATAGAAAAGCCCATAGTCCTTAGGATAATGGGCTTTTTTGTTCTCAACTGCTTTCTTTCCATTCTCACTCCTCAATTCTCCGAAGGCTACGCAGTATGACGTGTTTTTCCAAAATGACAGGGAAAACCCCTCACCCCTCACTAAATCAACCCTCATTCCTTCTTACTAAGGACGAATAATCGTGCTACGATTAATTTTAGATAAATTACTTGGTAAAGCTATTTGAATACGCCAGCTATTTCCAGTTTTGTTTTCGGCAGTAGCATCAGGGTGATGTTTAAAGTTACCCGCAGTAGCCTCTGCCGAAGGAGGTAAAAACCAAGAATTTCCTTCTAAAACTATTTCTCCATCATCAAAGCCAAGCAGTTCAGCAGAGAAGCTATTCGTTTTATCTACTGCATTATAATTACCTTCATTGGTACGAGACATCATAAAAGTACCTTTGGTTATTTTACCTGTACTTGCATTAAGGCGAGTAATCACACAGACCTTAGCACCTCCTCCTTTGCCATAGCTTGGCAAAAAAACCTCAGTAAATGCACCTGATTCTATTTCTTTTTGGGTGATGTATCCATTTGAATTACTACCACCATCCACAGTAAACACTACCCATGGATTATCCTCAGAGTCAATTGCTATCAGCACAGCACGTCCATCTACTCCAGTATTTTCGTAGATTTTAGACCAAATCAAAGCACCACTTGCATCTTTTTTCTCTACATAAGGGTCTTGATTAATACTGTTTACCTGATTATACCCTACACGATAGACATTACCTTGGCCGTCAGTAACTTCTTGCTCACCACGCAAATCAGTTACTATGTTTACACCTACTTCATCATTTTTACAAGTAGAAAACAACAATAAACACATCATAACATAAGAAACACTCGATAAATACTTCATATTCATAAGATCTGTTGAAAAATTCATTCAATGAAAATAACGATTTTTAAGAGTATAAGTAATTTTTTTAATCAAAAAATTTAGCAATGTATGATTTTTGTTATTTAGAAATTAATACTTTTTCAAAGAAATTTGAAAAAATCTTCACCCTTTGTGTATTGCTTTCCTTTAAGTTTAACTCTCTTCAATAGAGTACTAATTTTTAATTATTTGATAGTGAAAGCCAACTCTTTAGAGTAGATTACAGTATATAGGATGTAACTCTATACACAAAATAAAAATCTGTTGCCTAACTATCAAGCTGAACAACCTTGCGATAAAATGCAAAATGTAGAACCTAACCTTATACTTAAAAGTATAGAAAAAATATCCAATACTTTTAAAGACTCTGAACTTACTGAACTAAAGAAAAGAAAACTCACCAAAAGTCTGAAAGAAGACCTAAAAGTAGTGAGCGGTTTTTTGCATTGCACTGATGATGAAAGCTGGCTGTTCTCGGTCATGTTTGCGATGAGCATTAGTGGTAAAGAAACTGATTTAGATAGTCTTACAAACTACCTGGGCTGTAATCCATTCTTAATTGTAGGCTTATCTCCTGTGCTTGATTGCTTGGTGAGTAAACGACTTCTCATCAAAAATGCTGGTTATGATATGACCATTATAGCGACTCGTTTTCATATTTCTAGCTATATTTTCAATGCCATTTCGCTTAACAAGCCCATCCCTAAGAGTAATCATTTTGCAGATGTCTATGAAGTCATCGAGAAAATAAATGAGATGATTTGTGAGAGAGAACGTAATAGTCTTTCTACTGATGAGCTATTTACTGAGGCTTTTAGTTTGGCTAGAAAAGAAGAAAAATTCTCTCTAATCAAAAAATTATTTGGGCTAGGACTAGGGCCAGATGATACATTACTTCTATTTTATCTTTGCTATTCCTATGCCAATGACTCCAATGAAGCCGATGTAGAGCGTTATGTCTATTATGTCTATGACTCTATGGGTAGCAAGATACGAGCTAAAAAACATATTTTATCTGGTAACTCTATGTTATTTGATAAGGAGTTAGTGGCTTTTGTAGATGATAACTTCTATGGAGGTAAAGAACTCTCACTCACTGACAAGGCAGTAGATTTACTTTTTGCAGAAGATGGAAGTGTGCTAGAAAAATCTAAAAATTTTCAACCTAAAAACTGCCTAGTATTTACACCTGAAAATATCAAACCTGTTAATTTATTTTTTAACGAAAAAGAAGAATCACAAATTAAGGTATTGGTCAACCTACTGCAAGAAGAAAATTACCAAATAGCCAAAGCAAAATTTGTCCAACATAATATGCCCGCAGGTCTGACTACTTTATTTTATGGCACACCTGGTACTGGCAAAACCCAAATTGCCTATAACCTTGCTCAAGCTACTAACCGTACTTTGCTCATGGTAGATATTTCTGCTATTAGAGATAAATATGTAGGAGAATCTGAAAAAAGAATCAAGCAAATCTTTAAGAGTTATAAGCAAGCCTGTGAGCATTATCCTATCTACCCAATACTCTTTTTTAATGAATCAGATGCACTCATCAGTAAGCGATATGAAGTAAGCTCTAGTGTGGATCAGATGAATAACAGTATGCAAAATATACTTTTGCAAGAGTTAGAAGATTTTGAAGGAATTTTGATTGCTACTTCTAACCTTAATATGAATTTAGACAATGCTTTTGAAAGAAGATTTTTATATAAAATAGCTTTTAATAACCCTGAGGAAAGTACTAGCCTAAGAATCTGGAAAGATAAAATGCCCGAAATCAGTGAAGAGGATGCAAAAATATTAGCCAAAGAATATGCTCTATCAGGTGGTCAAATCAATAATATCTGCAGAAAATATGTATTGAGTCATATTCTCAAAAATGATAAATTAGAACTTGAAGAGCTTAAAGAACTTTGTGAAGAAGAGTTTTTCGGAAAAGCAAGTTCTAAAAAATTAGGATTTAACTCTTAAAATAAAATAGTAACTGAGTAATTAAGTCATTTCAAAAATAAATACTCAGGCTATAATTGACATTAAGCCATGTACTCATTATCAGAGAGTTACATGGCTTATTTGATTTGATAAAACCCTTCAAATGCTTCTGAAATTCCTCGAAGTAACTTTACTTCCCTAAGAGAGAGTAAAAACCATTCTCCATGTAAGTTAAGGTGTTTTAATGTTTTTTTTAGTGTGTCTTCCCACAAGAGAGCCATCATTGAGTTCGGAAATTC
>JBBRUH010000131.1:0-12428 GCA_038248005.1 Cytophagales bacterium
AGCTTAGTAGTGGTTTGTGGAGACACAAACCACGGGAATAGCTTAGTAGTGGTTTGTGGAAACATAAACCACAGGAATAGCTTAGTAGTGGTTTGTGGAGACACAAACCACGGAAAATTTGTTTTTTAAGATTAACCAAGTTTATCTCAAACTTGGTTAATCTTAAAATTAAGTAGATGGTAAAAATTAGTTTATACTTTAACCTTGTTATAAAAACTGATTACCAAAATTTCACTAATTTAACTTATCATTTACAACTCATCACTTCTCTTTATTTATCTTTCAATTCACCCTTCGGTACAAAATCCAAAGCAGCAGAATTCATACAATAACGCAAACCTGTAGGCTCAGGCCCATCATTAAATACATGTCCTAAATGACCTCCACAATTCGTACAAACCGTTTCTGAACGTACCATTCCATGACTACGATCCACTACATCAGCTACTACATCTTCATTGATAGGTTCCCAGAAACTAGGCCATCCTGTACCAGATTCAAACTTAGTAGAAGATTTAAACAAGGGTTGCTTACAAGCACCGCATACATACGTTCCTTCTTTTTTATTCTTCAGTAATTTTCCTGTAAAAGCTCTCTCTGTTCCCTTTTCACGAAGGACATAATAGGCTTCTTGAGAAAGCTGTGCTTTCCATTCTTCCTCTGTTTTTTGGACAGGATAGGTTCTCTCTTCATTAGAAGCAGTAGCTTTTTCGGTGGTAGAAGTTTTGGTTTTTTCTTTGGCTTTATTCTGAACCTGAGCACAAGCCGAAAGACTAAATCCGAGAACTAAAAAAATAAATATAAAATGATGCAACCTTTTCATAGTGTTTTGTATCTGTTAAGTAAGAAATTAATAATTAATTATCCTAGTGCAGATGTAATTATACAAACTCAACTAGGTAATCTATAAACTACTAACACCCATATAATTGTTCAAACTTTCATTTTATTAACATTTTAAAAACCATTGACCATGAAATTTCCAAGCTTACGTATTTTCTTATTTTTATTAATCTTACTCATTGCTCATAACCTACAAGCACAACGCAATCTAGAAACCCAAGTCGAAAAACGCAATCTGAGTGGCTTTTCTGAGATACTAGTTAAAGGCTCTTCTAATGTATATCTGACCCAAGGAAACACCTTTGAAGTAACAATAGAGGCAAGCGAAGGATTAATCAGCAAAATCATCACTGCTCAAAATGGTAATTTGCTCTTGATAGACACAGATAATATCAAGATGCTACGCAAAGGCGAGTTTCACAAAGTGTATGTTACTCTTCCAAAGCTAGAAGACATTAAAGTATTGGGAGCTGCAGATGTATTCGGACAGAATACATTTAAAGGCTCAAATATGAAGATAGAAGTGAAAGGAGCTGGAGATTTACGCCTAGAAGTTAGCGTACAAAATCTTACTTGTGATGTATCAGGTGCAGGTGATGCAGACCTTTCAGGTAGCACCCAATCTCTCAATGCAAAGGTAAGTGGTGCAGGAGATTTAAAAGCCTACAAACTTGATGTACAGAAAGCTGACATCTCAGTCCACGGTTCAGGTGATGCTTTCGTAACCATTCAACAAGAAATGAGTGCAAACATAGGTGGCTCAGGTGACTTACATTATAAAGGTACTGCAAACATCAAAAACATCAATGTGTCTGGCTCAGGTGATATTCACCATAAAGGAAATTAGTAAAACATTGATACTTATTGGCCAAGACACAGTGAACATATTTTAACTATAACTCTAGACCTTCCAAGTTTTAAAACTTGGAAGGTCTAATTTTGAATATTCTATCAAAAACTTTTACCATGTGTTTTGCTCATCATCAGTCTGGCAATGGGAGGAAATATCTTCCCAGAACTCAACAACATCTCACTCAAAAGAGGATGCCCAAAAAACTTCTGAATATTACGACCTGCCCAAAGACGAGTTGCAAACAAATCTTTCCATTTTTTGGTATATGAAGCCTCTAATTCACTGCGAGTAAGCTCTCCTTTGAAATATTGAATTACTAGCTCTGAAAGGATTTTGGCACTATGGATAGCCATAGCCATGCCATTGCCACACAAAGGAGCAATCATTCCTGCAGTATCTCCACACATTAAAATGCCTTGCTCTATCAGTGGCTTGGGAGCAAAAGAAACCTCATTGATAACCAAAGGCTGCTCAAAAATAAAAGTAGATTCAGAAAATAACTGACGCAAAAAGGGATTTTTTTGTACTATGTTTTTCTCCATAGTAGGGATATTACCTGATTTTTTTAGGTTATCACGGGTGGTGAGGTAGCAAAGACAAAAGGTGTCATCTTCTACTCTTGAAATACCACAATAGCCATGGGCGAAGTTATGCAGAGCAATTTGATTATCTGGATGTGCGTTTGTCTTGATGTGGTATTTTATACCTACATAAGGGGAACGCTTTTTAAAAAAATCTCTTTGCAAGCTGCTATCCAGATTGGCTCTTTTGCCATACGTACCTATGCAGAGTTTTGCCCTTAAATCGCCTGCTTTATCTGTTTTAATGAGAAATCCATCTGTCTCATTTTTTACATCCAATACTTTGGTTTGGAGTAAAAAGTGAACGCCTTCTTTTTTACCTAGCTTGTAAAGTGCTTCATCTAGCGTAAAACGGGATATTCCAAAACCACCTAAATCTAAAGGCATTTGAAGGCTATGACCCTTGGGCGAACTAACCCTAAACTCAGTCAAAGCTACTGCACCTAAGTCAAAAGGATTTAAGCCTATACTTTCCAAAAAAGGCAAGGTTTCATTAGAAATATACTCACCACAAACCCTATGAAAGGGATACTCATTTTTTTCAATTACACACACTGAAAGCCCTGCCTTAGAAAGCTGAATGGCATTGATTAGCCCTGCAAGCCCTCCACCTATCACCACGATATCCATCATATATTCAGAGGTTAGTCTTGTTATTTTTGATTTTATTTAGGAAGTTTGAATAGATTTTTATCAAGTTTTTCATCAAAGAAAATCTTCTCAAACTTAATTTTTGTATTCGAATACTCTGTGGGGTTGATTTGTTCTATCAAATAAGGAATAGTTTGATTATCAGTCATTTGATAGTTATCATAAAAGATTTGCTCGCCAGTAAATTTATTATATTTAGAGAGTAAAAGAGAGGTTTCTTTTTCAATAAAATACAAAACGCCTTCTTCATAATTACTATCATAGATTAGCTTCAAGACGTGTGCATCTTTGCCTTTTACGTGCGTCTGACCTAGGTATTCAAGAGAATAGCTTGGCATAGAATACAGTCCTAAATCTTGACCAAAGTCTAAGAATAAAGCATGTTTATCTAATTCTGATGGGTCTATTTCCATTGCTTCGGTAGCATCTCCAAAGGGATCTTTTTCCCACGCTTGCTTTCCATTGCTTGCTACTATCACTTTTTCATTCATAATAGAAGTTTCAAGTCTAAATTTATCCATTTTCTGCTGATACATCTGAAAAGGAACTTCTATACTTCCTAAGAACATAACTCCTTTGACTCTTAGCGATTTACAGGTATTTACTTTTAGAGGATACCCTATTTTATCAAGAAATTTTTGAGCTATTTCATTTGGATTGACATCATCCTCCTCTGAGATATCAAAGGTCTCATCTTCTATGTTTTGATTGAGGAGTATATTTTCTTCTATATTGAATTGAGAAAAAGGCATTTCAAACTCAGTATCATCAATATCATTATTGATAATCACTTTTTCTACTTGAATCTTAAAATCATTCTTTTCTCCCTCTATTGAGTGAGGAATGGTGATATCACCTATTTTTTCGTAATTATCATAGTAATTATTCGCAAAATCCACCTTTGCCATCAGCAAGTAGAAAGTTCGTGCATCTATATAATACTCATCTTCGGCTAAGTCAGAGACAAGGCGAATGTGATGCACTTTTTTGCCTCTAAAGCTAATTCTGCCAAGATACTCAGCCGTATATCCTCTTTCCTTGTAATCAATCAGATTTTTACCTAATGTATAAAGCACATTGTTACGGGTATCATTGTCATATTGTGGGATTTGCTGTGCTTGTCCTTTGCCCATAAATGGATTGACTGCCCAAGAAATTTCTCCGTCAGTAGCCCTCACCATTTTTTGATTCATAATAGCGATTTCCACTTTATTTTTACCTGGGTTTTTAATATGAATCGTAATAGGCATCTCTACCCCAAACCTTCCAGCATCTCCACTGCCTTCTAGTGTCATAGAGTTAATCTTAAGTAAATTTTCTTTTCCACCTATAGCTTGTATGTATTTAGCAATCACCTCTTCAGCTTCTTCTCTTTTTTCATTAGAGGTTTCTTGGGCTTGTGTGTTATGGGTGCATATATACAACAAAATAATACAGGATAAGCCCATAATCAATATGTTATGGATGTTAGAGAGTTTTAGAGAGAAGCTCATAGATTGATTTTTTTAAATAATAAAAAAGGAGATATTTTGACTAATAACTGCAAAATGCCGAAAACAATAATAGAGTTTATTACGGTGTTTTTTATATTAATAAATACCGTTTAAGCGAAGACGCTTGAACGAGAGATATGCTGGTGCAAGCATCTTCGCTGCACCTCTTCAAATAAAATCATAATAACGTTTAGTAATCAACAATTTTAAGATTGTAGAGTTATTAAATTACCTTATTAATAAAACCCCTGAAGTGTATAAATATAATAATAATACCAGAACATCCTATGTAACTAGAGTGTTTTTTATAGAAATATAAAAATACTTTTTTGTTTAGATAGGAAATAAGTCATTTTCCCAAGTTTCTTCATATTGCCAATGGGCTAGGTGTAAGATATGATGAATACGCTTAAGCTCTTCAAAATTAGGGTTTTGCACATCCACAGGGATTTTACGCAATCTGCTATCTTGCTTTTCAAAAGGGGGTAAATCTTCTGCCTCAAAGAGGGCATTCCACCAATGGATTGCACTTGAGTAAAAAATATACTCTACATCATCCGTCTCCCAGTCTAGTAGTTTTTCTACGATTTCATCAAAAAACTCTTCAGTCTGAGCAAGCCTTACTCTTGACCCAGCCCTTGATTTTCCTTTGGTTTTGAGGTGTCCCGTTTGTGCTTTGCCTTGTTTGGCACGCACCATATATTTTCTGACTACTTTATGATTAAGGAGTACATCTGCTTCATAATGCCCTAGTGAGGCATTGCCTGCTTGTATCAAGATAATTAAAAAATCAGGTGCTAGTTCGGGGATTCGCTGAGTGTAGTTAGAAAGTGTTTCTTCTGGAAGTACCTCTGGAAAAATCAAAGGAAGCTTTCCCGTAAAAATAAGTTCATCCTCTTCATAGACTTCTAAGTGGTTTTTTTCTTTATCCCATTCAATAGAGAATCCTTGTCTAGATTCTTGAATCTTTTGGAGTAATTCAAGGGTATCTTCATAATCTGAATAATGACTCAACATAGGTTTTTAAAAAATAAGTCCATCCGTCAATGCTCCTTACGAATGAACTTAATTAATAAAATTATTCATAAAAGCTTGTGAAAAAATATACTCCTAATAAAAAAAGATACTCAAAACACTAATTATAAATAACACGCTCATCATAAATACAAGAAACCAAGGCAATACACGGAGGAATACAAATTTAAGAGGTTTTTCTAAAACAAGGGTTAATGCTTTCATTAGGCTATTAATTATTTGGTAAATATTGTCATTTATTTAAAAGTATATACTTGTAATAGTGAAAAAGTAAGTGTAGATGTAACTTTAAATAGATGAAAGATGCCCTAGAAGCTCAAAAACATATATTTTTTAATCATAATTTAACTTGAGGCTATGTTAGATAATGTTCTAATTAGTCAAAATCGAATTATATTTAATGAATTTATTGAATTTTTGACATCAAAATTCGTTTGAATTACGTCAATAAAATAGATTACAGATAAAAAAGTTACATTTTAAATTTTAAAGGCATATAGTATGAAAAATTATCCATAAATTAGTATTCTGTATTCAATTTAACAAAATCAAAAGTCTATTACTTGTATGTTTTGTAGCTATGTTTATCATCATTCTCTTACTAGCATTAAATTAAACTAAAAACTTACACCTTTAATTACTGTAAAAGTAAAATTACAGCACATGAAAGAATATCAACTAAAATTCATATTTAAAAATGTACACAAATAAATACCTCAGCAATTTTATTTTCTTTACCTTCATTTACTTATTTTCATCCTGCATTCATTCAGTCATTGCACAATCAAGTGATTTATGTGGTGAATCTACTGCTATTACCATTGGCACTTGTGGTTTTCCAGTAGATATAAATAGTACTTTTAATAATAATGAAGGACTCGTTAATCCAGCTTGCGTTATTCCTACTATTACTCGAGATGGTTGGCTTAGCTTTAATAGCACAGTAGCCAATCAACGCATAGGTTTATCATTTGAAAGTTTTAATAAAGATGCAGCCATTGCAGTCTATTCCGGCACTTGTGGTGCATTGACAGTGGTTTCTTGTGCCAATAATCTCAATGGAGTAGGAGAAGAGTTGATGGAGTTTACAGCCACTACAGTAGGCACATACCATATTAGAGTAATGAACATAGAAGATAATACTACACTCAACGGCTCTTTGTGCTTGTATCAAGTATTTTCTCGAAACAATTGTACTGACCTCGCTACAGCTCCTGCTCTGAGTACTGAGAGTTGTAATATACAATTAAATGTCTTGGGTAGTTTCTCTAACTCAGTGGGTGATGGAGCTAGTTGTGTAAATAATAATAGCCCTGCTGCTTGGGTGAAGTTTACGGCTACTAGTGATATTCAGATTAACATCGATTATGTGAGTGATAATCCACTTATTTCACCTCAAATGGTGATTTACAATGCCAGTGGATTTACTTGTGGTGCTGCACCTGTTGCACCTGCTAGTGCTTGCGTTACGGGAGGAGTCAATAATACCATCTCACTTTCTACGGTAGTAACCAATGGAGCTACCTATTTTCTTAAAATAGTCAATCCTTCTGGTCCCGCTTCTGATATGCTAGGCAAACTTTGTATATACCCTAGTAGCACTACAAGACCCCCAAGTAGATTTTTTCTTGCTCGAACCCCTACTTTAAATGCTTGTGCTCAATTCAACGTTCTCAACTACTTTGGAGGCTCTAATGATGGGCTTAACAGCAATGTCAACTCTCTTTGTATTGCAGGAGGGGTAACCTCTGATGCTTGGGTAAAGTTTGAAAATCTAACCACTCCTCCTCCCATTTATATAGATTATGATAACCAAAATAGCAATGCAGGCACTTCAGATGACGCAGCTCTGGTGGTCTATAAGGGTGAAAATATTACCTATACACCTACAAGTCTTATCTACCAAGATAAAGACTGTCTTGGTACAGAATTAGTAGCTGCCAATGAAGTAATTACTGGGTTCACAGTAACTACCGCACAAGATTTTGGGATTCCTGTTTCAGGAACTTGTGCAGGCACATTACGGGGTGACAACTGGATAAGACATTCTTCTAATGGCACTCCTTTCACGGTAGCTTTTTTTAATGCCAACCAAAGTGTAGGCATAGAAGTCTATGAGGGTGCCTGTAATACGGGTCAATTTGTGGCTTGTACTGCTCCTAGTGGCTCTACAGGTTTTACAAGTATTACCATAGACAATCCAGTGGGAGTTTATTTTATCCGTATCAAAAATCTAGGAACAGCCAATTTAGTGGGAGATGTAGGGATTTTCACCTATTTAACTCCTATTCTATGCAAGAATAATTTAGAAGAAGGCATAGAGTCTTTTGCAATTGATAATAGCATCTCTGGCTTTGAACCTAATAAAACCTATTATGTGCGTGTAGCCAATGTAAGTGGTCAAAGCAATGCTATATTTGGAAACTTATGCGTCAGAAATCAAGAGATTTTACCCACTGACTTATGCACTACTGCTCTTATACTTAACACAGAAGATTGTGGCATTAGTTTGCCTATTCCTCTCAATCTTGATAGACTCCCTACCAATGCCGCTACAGCACTGTGTACAGCCTCTCCAAAGACCATCGCTCGTGATGCCTGGGTTCAATTTACGGCATCCTCTAGCAATACTACCATAGAATACCTCAATACAAGCCTTGATGGCAGTACAGAAGATGTAATTTTGGCAGTGTACAGAGGGAGCTGTGGCAATAACCAAACTCCTGGCACACTTGTATTAGAAAGTTGTGTAGATAATCTAGGTGATGAGTTAGGTATAGAAGTACTACAAGTAAATACCATCCCTGGGCTTCAGTATTTCGTCAGAGTAATGACTCCTGATGCCACCGCCTTACAGGGGAGAATCTGCATACAAAAGACCAACCAAGTCAATGTCTGTGAAGAAGCCAATCTAAAAACTTTATTAGTAAATGATTGCAATTATCGTTTTGATGTGCCTGCTGACTTTACCAATAACGGCTCTGATCTAGTCAGTAGCAGTAGCATTGCCCTTTCGGTAAGTAACCCTAGTGCGAGAGACGGATGGCTCAGAATGCTGGGCAATGGAGGTATTGTAACACTCCAGTATCAGAATAACTCAGAAGTAGGACAAGAAGCCAGTAACCCAGCCATCGTAGTTTATACCGCAGTGCCTGGGCCTATTGACTGTGGTAATGGTGTAAATGGAGCAGGAAACCCTATTAACGAGATTTTATATGTTAATGGCTTTAATGATACCAATAAACAAACTGAGACCGTTAGCTTCCTTACCAATGCAGGGCAAGTTTATTTTATCCGTTTGATAGACCTTGCCTTAGCTCCTGCCAATAGTAGAGGAATGACAGGCGTATTTTGTCTTTCACCTGGTAACCAAACTTACAATCAATGTGCTACTGCACTTCCTGTAGAAGTGGGTGAGTGTAATATTGCTCTGAATGTTACTGATAGAGTCAATACCTTTAATGGGCCTATCGTAACGTGTAGTGGTAATCCGATTACTCAGTTTAATGACGCTTGGGCTGTGGTAACTACTCCAGCAGGACTTTTACCTGATAACAACCTGACTATTCAATATACTAATAATACAGGGAATCTCAATGCAGTTTCTGATATCGCAGTGGCGGTTTATACCATTACAGACTGTGCCAATCCTGCTATTTTTACGCTTATATCTTGTGTAGATGACATCACTGTCACGGGAGGTATTACAGATAGTGGGATAGAGTCTATCAATATCCCCATAAATGCTGCTGCAGGAAATGAGACTTTTTATATCAGAATTATTAACAAAACTGCCCAAAATACAGCTTTTGGTAAACTATGTTTGTTTTATGGAAATGACATTGCCGAAGAAAACTGTGCCTTAGCTGCTGACTATGGTGGCATCACAGGAGAGTGGAGAAGCATAGAAATCCCAGGAACATGGACAAGCACAGCCAATTTACCTAGCACCGATATCCTTGATCCTCCTTGTGTAATCCCAGGCGGAAGTAATCCTACGAGTGCTAATCCACCTATTCGCTCACAAGGTTGGTTTAGATTTACACCACCAGACAATGCCCCTGGCATACCCAATGAGACAGGCATCGTTACGATACAATATGACAATGATGGCTTTGTAAGTGGAAACCCTGAAAATGCTGCCATTGCCGTCTATTCAGTGCCAAATGGAGGGATTCCCAATTGTAATCTCTCTACCTTTAATGGGCCAAGCAATGCAGATGCACGGTTGTTTTCTAATCCAGGAGATTACTCCGATGCTAACGGACTTTATTTATTAGGCTGTAGCAACTCAGTCTGGGAAGGTACAGAGTCACTCTCTATACCAGTAATAGACGGACGAACTTATTATGTAAGAGTAATGAATGTAGCCAATAGAGTAAACCCTAATGATATGCCTGGACGAATCCGTATTTTTCCTTTTGCAAGATGTACTGAGGGCATAGATTTGGTAAAAGATGGAAGTTTTCAAAATTGGGGGGCTGTCAATACAAGTTCTAATCCTAGCCCAACAGCTTACGGTCAGATAAATGGCTGGATACACCCTAACCCTGAATTTGCTAACTTTGGTGCAGCAGCAGGGGTAGGACAGTCTAACCTAGAAGATGTAGTTCGCTTTGCTACTTCTTATGGTTACCTAAAAGATGAAGCCAGCTCAACTGCTACTGGAGCAGTAAACAGCCACGCCTACCTCAACTCTAGACGAACTGAATTAGGAACAGAAGGTTATTTTACAGTTACACATACTGCCAATACATACAAAGGAAACTGGTTTTGCTATGGCAGAGGTTACTCAGGCTATGGAGGAAATCCAGCTACTTCTGCTACTATTTGGAACAATACCTATTGTGCTGCTGGTGGTGGTGGAATAGGTTTTGAGTCTTGTAATGAGATTTGTATTGATTATATAGATGGAAGCTGTGATAGAAGTTCTGCAGGGGTATTTAGCGCACCTACCAATGGCTCTCCTGCCATCTTACCTAGCACTGCAGAAGCTAACTTTATGCTCTTAAATGGATTATGGACTGACCCTAGTATTAATCCAGATGCTGCTAAGGTTTGGTGTCAGACCATTGAGCGTCCCAATGCCTCACAGGGTTCGGTAGGCTATTATGTGTTTAGAGCTTGGTTTCAAAATGTAAAAAGCTCTAATCAGTCTGGAGATGTGCCTCAGCTCAAAGTTACTATCTGTGATATGGCTAACCCAGTAACCTCTGACATACCTCCTCCTAGCGAGTGGACTACACTTACTCCTGCTACGGGTGCTACTTCCATATTGCCAGGAACTACCAAAACGTCAGGGCTACCCAATGAAGGTACAAACCCAAGTGGACAGACTATCCATTTACCTACTCCTACTGGCACACAGATGACCTACCCAGCAGGTGTCAGCAATGGCAATATGACCATCCCTGCAGATGGAGCATTCAGATATGAATATGGTGCAGCCATGTCGTGTAATGCTGTGGGAGAAGCCAATAATACTCGCCTAAAAACATTAGGTTCTTCTTTCTTTATAGAACAAGACCCCGATACTTGGCAACTCATGAGATGTATTTATAGAGCCCCAGCAGCTGTTATTGAATTTAACCTTTGTATAGAAAATGAATCTCTTTCTAAGAATGGAAATGACTTTGCTATTGATGATATCTCAATGAATGAGTGTATCAATGCGGATGCAGATGCTTTTGATAGATTATTAAGAGGAGATGCTTGCGAATTAGCAGATGATGGTGAGTTTTTGGGTGTACCTCAAAATTTTACTTTAATTGATTTCTCTGGAAGATTGATAAATGATAAAATCTTATTAGATTGGATTACAGTCCAAGAAGTAGGCATAGCTTATTTTGATGTAGAACGCAGTATAAATGGTAGAGATTTTACAAAAATAGGGCAAGTAGATGCTACTGGAAACTCAGAAGAAGCTAAAGTGTATAGCTTTATAGACGCTAGAGTGCCTGAGAATGTAGGCTTTGTCTATTATCGTCTTAAAGTGTATGACCAAACAGAGAAGTTTACAAATACCTCTATCATTCAGATTAATATACAGAGTATCAATAACATAGAGGTCACCTTGTTTCCTAACCCTATAGAGTCAGGTGAAGTAGCTACTATGCGATTCAAAGCACCACAAGATAGAGCTTCCATTTTAATTACTGATATTATGGGCAATCACCTTTTTGAGCAAAGTTTCATCACCGCAGAAGGTGAAAACGAGGTAGAGCTTAATACCAAAGGACTAAGCCAAGGAATTTATCTTATCAGATTAATGCAAGGAAACAGACGTACTGTACGTAAAATGGTAATACGTTAATCATAGTAGTCTTCTTTCTTGATATTTATTTTTCCTAAAAAGCTCTAGATACTTATGTATGTTAGAGCTTTTTTGTGTTTAACTGACTTTCCTCACCTCCATAAAAATTGAGCTGTAGTATTTTATGACCACATAGGCACATAGAAAACATAGAATTAGTGCTAAGTAGATTGTCAAAATTAGTTTATAGCATGAACTCGGGATTAGTCTTTGTATAAAACTAGACTTGGTTCTCGGTTTGGACTATTCTTAAAACAGTATTTTTATTCCGTAGGAATACAACATTTATAGAAAATAATAAGAGGGTGTAGTACGACCCTATTGGGCTCGCATATCTATCTTGATTGTTTTTCTATAAACGTAAGATGCCTCTGGACATCCTTTTTTATAATACTCATCTACGTGTTCAGATAGATATTTTACCTTAATAATGGTCTGTTCTCGAAGAAAATAAGACCTTGTTAATGGTATAGAAGGAGATGTTTCTGATAATTTATTTAATTCCGAGTTCACATTTTATACTTTCATCTTATTATAAAGAACTGATTATCAAAGTTTTACTAAGATAACTTATAACTCATCATTTATAACTCATCACTTACTATATTTTAATCCCAACATTTTTTACATTGGCTAAATAAATACTCAATAACTTAGTA
>JBBRUH010000132.1:0-12418 GCA_038248005.1 Cytophagales bacterium
CCTCGTAAGGTGTCCCACCTGCGAAGATTTTGGTGCGACACCAAAATCCATCAAGGTTTTATCCGACTATTTAACCAAAACAGTACAATAGAAAAGGCTTCTTTAAAAAAGAGTGCTTTCTATGTACGTTCTTTATGGAGGAATGTTGGGAGAGTGATTCTTAATCATTTATCCTATTAAATCTTTTAGTGCAGGTGAAATCTCAGCAAACTGAAAGTCAAAGCCAGCTTTTTCTATCTTCTGACTAGAGACTCTATTTCCACCTATTACGATGCCAGCCATTTCACCCATCATTAGTTTAAGGGCAAACTCTGGCACATTGGGCAAAAACAAAGGTCTTCCAAGTGTTTTAGCGATTGCCTGTGTGATTTCTGCATTGTTGAGTGGATTAGGGCCTACGGCATTATAGATTCCTTCCATCTTATCTTGTTGTAAAACAAATAAAAACATACGAGCCAAATCTTTAATATGAATCCAAGACATATATTGCTTGCCAGAACCAAGGGCAGCTCCAGCTCCAAATTTGACAGGCTGCATAATTTTAGGCAAAGCACCTCCTTTTTCACTTAACACTACCCCAATGCGTAGCTTAGTGGTGCGGATTCCTAAATCAGAGATATCTTCTACTGACCTTTCCCAAGATTTAGTAACCTCAGCCAAAAAATCATTCCCTGCTTGAGAGTCCTCATTTATCAATGTTGAGCCAGTATCTAAGCCATAATAGCCTATAGCAGAGGCAGAGATAAAAGTTTTGACAGCGTGTGAAGTATCCTTGAGAGCCTTTACAAGCAAGGTAGTGGAGTCAGTTCTACTTTCTAGTATTTCCTGCTTTCGTGAGTTAGTCCAGCGTTCTTCAGCCACTCCAGCACCTGCCAAGTGAATAATAGCGTCTGCTTTTTGGATGGCTTGTGCATCAATTGTTTGTTTTTTTACATCCCAAAGGTATGTCTTGATATTGGGAATGTTTTGCTCGCTTCGGCTTAGATAGCTTACTTGGTAGCCTTCTTTGAGTAAAAGTTGGGTAAGGGCTTGACCTACCAAGCCCGTACCACCTGTGATTAGTATATTTTGCATAGTTTATTAACCATACAGATTTTATTTTTGTTGCTTATAAATTTATATAACCGTCCTAATTAAAATAAAACACAAAACTAGAAGGTTGTCAAAATTAGGTGAATCTATTCTAAATAATTATAAAATACTGATAATCAAACAAATTAGGCTTAATAATATGCTTGAAAACTTATAAAGTTAATTTGACATTAACCAGCTGCTAGGATGTTTCTATCAATATATAATTTGGTGATACTCTTCATAAAATCTTCCTTCCTCTTCAAATATTAATTTAATGTGAAATATTTATTCGTTTACTTAACCTAAACATAAAGATTAGATAATAATTAGTTTTCACTTTTCATTTTTGTAAAATCTAACTTTGCATTGAAATAAAAAATAAATTCATTATTTCTAATTTTACAAATCTACTTTATGTCAAGAAAAATATTACTTTTTATATTTTTTTCCCTCTCTATTAACTTAGTTTATGGACAAACTGGAACAATACGAGGTAGAATCACCGATGCAATTGAAGAGGGAGTAATTGGTGCTAACGTCGTTATAGAAGGTACTCAAATAGGTGGGTCTACAGATATTGATGGGAATTTCAATATTTTTAATGTAAATCCTGGTACTTATAATATTTCTATATCTTATATAGGTTACAAACCAAAAGTAATAGAAGGTGTAGTTGTATATTCTGGTAAAATCACCACTCTGAATTCAGTTCTTGAAGAAGATGCTTCTCTGTTAGAAGATATTGTGATAGAAGCAACACGAGAAACCTTCTCAGAAATCTCAGTTATTTCTGAAATACGACTATCACAAGTAGTAGCAGTAGGTGTTTCAGGTGAACAAATTGCTAAAACTCAAGATTCTGACGGTGCTGCTGTCTTGAAAAGATTACCAGGTATTTCATTGTTTGATGAGCGTTTTATTATGGTGCGTGGTTTGGGTGAGAGGTACAATGCAGTACTTTTAAATGGTGCACTAACTCCTAGTACAGAAGTAGATGTAAAGTCATTTTCTTTTGATGTTATTCCTAGTTCTGTTATTGACAGAATGTTAGTATTGAAATCAGGTGCACCAAGCTTACCTGGTGAATATGCTGGTGGTATTATTCAAATTTTCACTAAAAATGCACCTGACGAGAATTTTACTAATATAAGTATTTCAGGTGGGGTTAGATTAAAAACTACCTTTGCAACACTACAGAAGTATGAAGGTGGTAGCACAGATTGGCTGGGTTTTGATGATGGCACTAGAAGACTTCCAGGTAATTTTCCTACAAACAGTCAGTTAGAAGGTAATAGAGCTTTGGGTGCTGAAGCTGCCAGACAATTATCTTCCACTTGGTTACCTAAATCATTTAATGCTGCCCCTGATTTTAAGATTTCTTTGGGTTTAGGTAGAAGATTTAGAATAGGGGAGGCTAAAATAGGTAATCTTACTTCTATCTCTTACGGCAATAGCCGTCAATTTCTTAAAATCAAAAGAGATAGATATGCCTCATTTGACCCCAATGAACAAAGAATTACAGATTTCTTATTTGATTATAATGATGAACAATCTAACCAGACTGTCAGAATAGGTGCGATTCATAACTGGTCTATGACCCTAGGAAATAGTAAAATAGAATTCAGAAATTTATTCAATCAATTAGGCTCTACACAAACTACTTTTAGACAGGGTGTCAATCGTTCTAATAGTGCAGAAGTTCAAAATTACTCATTGTATTACGAAAATAGGAGTATTTATTCTGGTCAATTGGCTGGCCAACATTCATTAGGATCTTCATCTTCCATAGATTGGATTGCTGGTTATTCTTATACCAACCGTCAAGAACCTGATTTCAGACGAATTAGAACTCAGCGTAGTATTGGTTCAGAAGATCCATTTACAGTTCCATTTGTTGTCAATAACCTATCATTCCAACAAAATGGACGATTCTTTTCTAACTTAAATGAACATGCTATCACTTTTGGAGTTAATTTTGAAAAGAAGTTTAGATACAGAGGTTCAGAAGATAGCCCTATTGTCTTAAAATTGGGTACGTACCTTGAGAAAAAGAACAGAGATTTTAAATCAAGGATTCTTACCTTAGCAACCGCAGACCCAAGTCGTTCAGAAGTAAATATCGATTTTGCATTTGACCCTACTAATATTGCTCCTAACCTGTTTTATTTATTTGATGGCACAACTCCCGATTATATCTACAATGCCTCTAACTCACTCAATGCAGGGTATGTGAGCATCAATATACCATTTAGTGAAAAATGGAATTTGACAACAGGGGTTCGTGTAGAATATAATGATCAGCGACTTGAAACAGAGGCAATTGAACTAAATTCAAATCCCCCAAGCCCTGTTAGAGTTAAAAATCAAATCACAAGCTTTTTCCCTTCTCTAAATTTGACATTTAACATGTCTGATAAGATGCTTCTGAGGGCTGCTTATGGAGGATCAATCAATAGACCTGAATTTAGAGAACTTTCTCCTTTCTTATATTATGATTTTAATGCTGATTTTTTAGTGCAGGGTGATCCTAAACTAAAAACTCCAAAAATTTACAATGCCGATTTAAGGTGGGAGTATTATCCTACTCCTGCTGAAACTATTACAATAGGTGTTTTTTATAAAAGATTTGAAAATCCTATAGAGATTGCTCCTATTGATCCAAATAGTCCTACCCCTCTGATGCAATTTTTTAACGCAGATCAAGCCAATAGTTATGGCGTAGAGTTAGAAATCAGAAAGTCATTAGGAAGTATATTGCCTGCTTTGGACAATGTTTCTCTGGTAGCTAATGCTTCTTATATCTATAACAGGGTAAGATTACCATCTAGATTTGAAAATCAAGTTCCTAATCGCCCTATGATGAATCAATCACCTTATTTGATTAATACTGGATTTTACTATAATAATAAGTCTGGTAAGCTTCAAGCAAGTGTACTATACAATGTTTTTGGAAGAAGATTGTATTATGCTGGTGATGTCAAAGCCAATCCTTTTGATGGTAATTATCCCCCAGCGTATGAGATGCCTCGTAACACGATTGATTTATCATTATCATTTGGTATATGGTCTTTCCTAGAACTAAAATTGGGGGTCAATGATTTGTTGAATGCCCGTTATCGTTTTGTGCAAGATTCAAATAGAGATGGAAAAATTACTGATATAGACGATGATTTGATTTCTTATCGTAGAGGGCAACTTTTCTCAACTAGTCTTAAAATTTCACTTTAATCCATAAAAATATTTAAAATATTGCTTAAGTTTTTATAATCGCCTAAACAAATATAATAGATTCTAAAATCTCAAGTAGTTCTGTTCATTTTATTAAATTAATTTAAAAAACTATGAAACATTTATCAAAAATTTTATTCATTCTTATGTTGTCATTCACAATATTTTCTTGTGGAGATGACACTCCTGCCCCTGTGGTTGTACCTATTATCTCTGGTTTTACCCCAGGAAACGGTCCTGTAACTACTCAAATAACTATTTTTGGTGCAAATTTTGGCACTAGCCCTACTGTGAAATTTGGTAGTATTGATGCTACAGTAATTTCTTCTACTGCTGTTCAGATTGTAACTACAGTTCCTACTGGAGCTACTACAGGTAAAATCTCTGTAACAACAGGTGGTCAGACTGCTACAAGCACCAGTGATTTTGTTGTTGGAGGACTTCCTCAGGTAATAAAAGGTACAGGTCCTGCAGGGACTATCACTAACATAACAGCCAATGAAACTTGGACAGCAGGTAATCGCTATTTGTTGAGAGGTCTAGTAGTTATCAATGATGGTGTTACTTTGACTATTCAGCCTGGTACTGTGATATTTGGAGATAAAGCTACTCGTGGTGGTCTTATCGTAGCTCGTGGTGGTAAATTAATCGCAGATGGAACTGCTGCTAATCCTATTGTATTTACATCTTCTCAGCCTGCTGGCGAAAGATCTTATGGTGATTGGATTGGTATTCTGATTGCTGGTAAAGCGGTTAATAATCAAAGTGCAAACCAACAATTTGAAGGATTGCCAAATGATACTAAATTCCAATATGGAATAGGTACTGGTGCTGATACACCTATGGACAACTCTGGTACATTGAGATATGTACGTATTGAATTTAGTGGTATAGCTATCTCTGATGGTAATGAAACTAATGGCTTAACACTAGGAAGTGTAGGTAGTGGAACTATCCTTGAATTTATCCAAGTTTCTTTCTGTGGAGATGACTCTTATGAATGGTTTGGTGGTACTGTAGATGCTAAAAATATTATCGCTTTCCGTGGTTGGGATGATGACTTTGATGTTGACTTTGGACACTCAGGAAGAGTTCAATTTGGTCTAGGTCTAAGAGATCCTTTTATAGCTGACCAATCTCAATCTAACGGTTTTGAGACTGATAATAACTCAACTGGTTCTGCTGCTACTCCTATTACTTCTGCTGTATTCTCTAACATTACTTATGTAGGTGGAGAAAGAGGTTCGCGTGGTAGTGGCTCTGCCAATAATGTGAATAACGCTAATTATGGACGTGCTTTACATATTCGTAGAAATTCCTCACTTTCTGTATTTAACTCTGTGTTTATTGGAAGTGTATTAGCGGGTCTTTCTCTTGATGGTACTGCTGTACAAAGTAAGTTTGAAACAGCAACTGCTGATGCTATTCAATTCCGTGGTAATGTGTTCTCAGTAGCACGCACTACTTCATTGCCTGCAAGGGGTGGCTTCTTCGCTTTTGAAGGCGGTAGTGGATTTTCAGAACCTATTGTAGATGCTCAAACGGCATTTAATAATAACAATACTATCAATACTGATGTATCAACTTTAGGAATAGCTAATTTAGTAGCATTTGCTAACATTACTAGCCCTACTTTATTGCCTACTGCAGGTTCAACATTGTTAGGTTCAAGTCCAGTATTTACTGGTAAGGCAAATAACACTTATTTTAATACTACTTTAACTTATAAAGGTGCTTTTGGAGCTACTAACTGGGCAACTGGTTGGACTAATTTTGATCCACAAAACACTGCGTATTAATCATCCATATTTTCAAACAAAAAGGTTTATCTCCATTAGGAGATAGACCTTTTTTTGTAATAAATAAAATTTTATGATTTGTTGATTTCACTAAAAATCAGAAAAATGAAACTTAATTATTTTTTAATACCTCTTTTCTCCTTTTTTATCTTATCATTTAGTTCTTGCAAGCAAGGTGCTAACCAGAATACACTCAAAATAGACAGCACTCAAATCAAACAAGAAACAGAGTTAGCAAATAAGTATGTTAAAGTCTATGAAACATTAGAGCATTATTTTAAATATTATAATTTTATCAATGCTCAAAAAATAGATAAATTAAATGAAAAGAATAATCCTGAACTTGTCAAAAGATTAAAAAAACTTAGAAACAAAACAAGATTTGTGTTAAAAAGGATAGGATTTGCAAAAGCTTATATTTATGCGAATATTGGTGGTGAGTACGATGAAAAACAATACGCTATCAAAAAACCGCTTGAAGTTGCTAGAGTAGAAGCCTATTTAATTAATCTTGACAAAAAAGGGGAGGGGTATGCTTTAGTTAAGATAATAGACGACTACGTAGATTATCTAAACAAAGAATTTAGAGATGTAAGTCCAAAAGGATTTATTTCTGTTACTAAGGTAGATTCTAATAATCCGATGCTCGAAAATTATCCTGATTTACAAAAACGTGATTTTGTGGAATCTGAGTTTAAGAATGCCTCAGCTCTATTAGCCCTTACTCTGTTATCTCAACTTCAAAATGAGGTTTTGATTTATGAAACAAATATTCTAGATAATCTCATTCCTAATTAAACAATGAGCAAATATCCTTTCATTTTAAAAGCAAGTCTTATCGCAAGGCTTGCTTTTTTTCTTCTCTAAAATCAACTATCTTTATCCAATATTTAAAAACTGACAATCACATAATATGATAAAGCTAAACGAAGATAGATTATTTAATGAGTTTGAATCTAAGGATAAAGCAGACTGGGTAAAGGATAGCCTTAAAATAGCCAAAGCCGAATCCATCAATGCTCTAGAAACAAGTACTTATGAAGGAATTACGCTTGCTCCTTTTTATGCCAAGGAAGATGCCATTCAAAATGCCTTATATCCGAGTGACTTTCCAGATAATTGGCTTAATAGAGAAGAAGTGAAAGAGATGGGTGATGCTTCCGAATTACTTCAAAAAGGAACTACTAGCCTAAGCTTTCACCTCAATAAAACAAGTAATATTGAATCTCTTACCAAGGGATTAAAGGATATTCCTCTTCACTTTGTGGTGGAAGATGATTTTGAAGATTTTGCTTCATTGGCTAATTATCAAGGAATAGCTTCTATAGACCTTGACTATTTTGCTCATAATCATTCTGAAAAAAGCTTAAAGAATCTAGCCCACTTACTCCAAAACTCTAACCATAAAGCACTCTGCATCAATACACAAGCCTTTGGAAATGAAGGTGCGAATGCTGTCCAAGAGCTTGCAGTAGCTATCTCATTATTTGTAGAATACTTAGACCAACTCACTGAGCAATGCATCAATCCTGAAATACTTTTTGCTCAAAGCCATTTTTCTTTTACCATCGGAGCAAATTACTTTATGGAGATAGCCAAGTTTAGGGCGATGAGATTGCTTTGGAAAAGACTAAGCCACGCCTATAAAGTATCTCCAGCTGTTTGCCAGATACACGCTCAGACTTCTACACTTAACAAAAGTCAGAAAGATGCTTATAATAATATGATTCGTGCCACTACAGAAGCAATGTCTGCCATTATAGCGGGAGTCAATGCAATCACGGTAGCACCTTATAATGCTTCTTTTGCATTAAGTGACGATTTTTCTGAGCGTATTGCTCGCAATGTTTCTACTATTTTAGGCATAGAATCTCACTTAGATAAAGTGAAAGACATCTCCGCAGGAACTTATTACATAGAGTTTCTGACTAAATCTCTACTAGATAAGAGCTGGGAATTGTTTTTAGAAATAGAGCAAAAGGGAGGTTTCTCAAAAGCAAGCAGTTTTATCAAAAGTCAAATCGCTCAGACGGCTACACAGCGTAAAGAAGACATAGAAAGTCAGAAAAAAATATGGGTGGGAGTGAATAAATACCAAGATCCGAAGGAGGAGTGAGGGACTTACAGAAGTACAAAGCAAAGATGCTTGAGATTAGTACAAACATGAAATCGGGTCTAGTCTTGATAAAACTACACTTAGTTATTGGTTTAGACTGTTTTATTCTGTAAAAACACAACGTTTATAGAAAATAATAAAAGGCTGTTGTGCGACCCCGATAGGGGTCGCATGGTCTATCTTGATTATTTTTCTATAAATGTGAGATGCCTCTGGCATTCTTTTGTATGACACTTGGTTTCTTGTTCAAATAAAGATTTTTACCCTGAAAATGGTATGTATAGAGATTTTTCCGATAATAGAGTTGTTACTTTTTGATTTTCAATTATTTGTGTCAATTTTTTATTTGAGAATCTTAGAATGATAAGCTTTGCTGCCTAATACATGAGCTTTTCGCAAGCAATTCCCTATGTTTTCTATGTACCCATAAAAAAAGTAAAGTGTTGATAACCAGTGTATAACAGCTCTAATCTATTTAATTCCGATTTTACATTATTTATTTCGTTCAATCGTAATAATTTCTATTTAAAAAAAAGACCTGATAGGTTTTTTAAATCTATCAGGTCTTTCTTCTGAATGTAGCATGATACTAGCGAATCAGCTTGAAGACACGGTTCCAGCGTACTCTACTAAACATAGACTTGTCATAATTTAGTGAAAGCCAAGTAACAAAAGCTTCTCCTACAACGTGGTCTTTGGGTACAAAACCCCAAAAACGAGAATCTAATGAGTTGTGGCGATTATCACCCATCATAAAATAATAATCTTGTTTGAAAGTATATTTTGTGATTTCTTTACCTTCTATAAAGAGTTTACCACCTTCTATTTTCACATCCTTATTGTACTCAAAACGAGTAATATTCTTGCCATACATAGCTAAATTTTTAGCATTGATGTCTATTTCTAATCCTTTGTAAGGGATGAGTAAAGGACCAAAGAAGTCTTCATTCCAATCAAATAGCTCGTTTCCAAGAAACATTCTACCATCTCCTGCTTTATCTTCTGCCATCTGGGTTTTGATAGATTTGATGATAGAAAGCTTTTTAAGCTCATCCGCTTTTTTAAGACTCGTAAAGATGTCAAACTCACCAGTATTGCTACTGTTGGTAACTTCATAAGGACTAAAATATTTTTCTAGTTCATATCTCTCTACCACTCTATCTGTGAGCATAGTGCCGTCTTTTAACCTGACAGTGTATTTATACTGCAAATCTTCTGGGATAGGAGAGGCTTTTCCATTGATATGGACTTGTCCTGCTTTGATTTGAAGTGTATCACCCGCTACAGCCACACAACGCTTGATATAGTGCGTCTTCATATCAATAGGGGCTACATCTTCAGGCCAGTTAAAAACTACTATATCTTCACGATCAATGCTATAAAAACTTGGGAGTCTGAAAAAAGGCAATTGAATCCAATCTAAATAAGAAGGGGTATTGGTTCCCCATATTTTATTGTCTGTAAGTGGCAATCTAAGCAGGGTAATAGGAGTACGAGGGCCATAACTCACTTTGCTTACAAACAAAAAATCACCCACTAACTGTGTGCCTTCCATAGAAGCAGTAGGGATGGTGTAAGCAGAAAGTAAAGCCCAACGAATGATAGTAGCAGCAATCACTGCAAAAACTATGGCATCAACCCATTCCCTTAGTACACTTTTCTTTTTCTTAGGCTTTTTTTCTTTATTTTTTCGGTTTAACAAGGCTAACTTCATGGTTAATATATTAATTCTGATACTTGGTGTATTGAGCCTTTTAATAAGACATCTTTACCTAAATCTTTTTCTAACTATATTTTAAACTTCAAAAATAAGGTTTATCATGCAGAAAAACTTTATTTTTTTTAAAAAAGCACCAAAAGAGGTTAGATAAATCATTAAATAAATTTTCCTGTCAAAAATACCTAGCTAACCAAGATGATTGAGCAGGTTTTTGCCATTCTCTTTGAAAGGAAGCCAAATCAGTAACCAAATTATTAAAAATAGGCGTTTCGGCTTGGATAATGCCTTCTGCTATTTTTTGTTTTAGATTTTTGAGGTCTTCAGTAAAAACCACTTTTTCTTCAGGATTAAAAAAAGCAACTTTACTTCTATCAAAAAAATCAACCTTAAGTTTACTTTCTAATGACTGCACAAAATGAACAGAAGCATCAATAGAGCAACCACTTGCTGCATTAAATGACTCATCTACTGCAATCACCAAAAAACGACTATAAAAAATATTAGAAGATGATTTCAAGGGTTGTTGATGTGCCGCCCATTGCTCCAAAAATTCTTTACTTTGCGTTTCTAGCAGGGTTATTTCTTCTTGAGTTAGCTCACGATTGGCTTGATAGACCCACACTTTAGCATGGGTAGGCATTTCATTAAATGGAATATACATATTATTTATTCAGTTTTCAGGTTTATATTTCATATAGAATATGAAATATATTGTATGTTATAAGTTCTGATAATAAAAAGCCAATTTTTCAACCCTTAGTTCCAAGGTGTCAAGTGTTTTGATAACATCTTGCAGATTGGCTTTGACGATTTCGCTAAGATTAGGATGCACAAAAAGATTTTCATTAAGGTCAGTAAGCTCTTCGGGTTTCTCTTCTTCTAGTTTTTGTTTTTGTGCTTTGATGTATTTATCAAGGGTTTCTATTCGCTCATCCCAGTATTTTAAGATAACAGGATGCGGTTTTTTGAGAATCACTTCCGTTTTCTCTACCTTTTGAGTTTTGAGAGGATAGCGTGTCGTCTTAGAATTATAAAAAATCTCAATGCTATTTTCTTGGTCTGAGAGTTGGGCATTGACTCGGTTGGTAAGAGAGAAATCTCCATCATACAGACTGATAGAAATATTTTCATCTCTATTGAGTTTGACAAAATCAGCTTTTTTAATCAAAAAACCATCAAAATACTGCTTAATCTCTAGCACTTCATAATAATCTTGCTCTATAGTGATGAGTTCGTTTTTGAATACTTTGTTCTGGATTTTGGTTTCTTGATAGACTTCTTCTTCAAATTCTTTTAACTCTTTTTTGAGGTCTTGCAAGTTAAGGGCAAGGGTGTAGCCGTGTTTTCTGATGGTTTCACTCACCAAATCCATCACTCTATCCATCTGCTCAGGTCTGCTCCATAGGCAGTGAGCAATCAAGAAACAATCCATTAAATCCACCTTTTTGCGTCCATTCAAGAAGGCAGAAGTACGCATAAGTCTAACTATCTTTTTCCAGCGGCGGTCATAGACTTCTATCTTAGACTCAACAGAAGTTTGTCCTTCATTGTGTTCGGCTAGTTTATGCTTGATAAGTTGGATGGTGTTAAGCACCTCGGGAGGAAGCTCCATTTCATCTATTTGCTTGCTCCAAGTTTCATATTCCTCATCAGAGATTTTAGCTTCTTTGGGTACTTCATCTCCATAGACATCTTCCGTAGAAGTAATCATTTTGAGGAAGTTATTGCTGTTTTTGATTTCTTTGATAAGATAACGCACCAAGAACCTATCCCAAAGAGCATCTACCCCTTCACCTTGGTAAGGCACTTCATTGGAGGCAGAGATAATTCCTCTGATATTGACTCGCACCTCTTGCTCGCCATTGCGATAGACTTTTTCATTGAGAATAGTCAGCAAAGCATTTTGAATGGCGGGCCCAGCTTTCCAGATTTCATCTAAAAAGACAATGTTAGCACCAGGTAAATATTTATCCGTAAGGCGTTCGTATTTGTCTTCGTCTTTGAGTTTTTTGATAGAAACAGGCCCAAATATCTCATCAGGTGTACTAAATTTATTCATCAAATACTCAAAAGATTTCCCTTCCAAAAAAGCGTATTTCAGTCTTCTTGCAATTAAACTTTTAGCGACACCAGGAGGGCCTAACAAAAAAATACTTTCCCCAGCCAGTGAGGTTAATAATGCCAAACGAATGACTTCGGTTTTTTCATAGACTCCTTTGCCTACAAAATCTAAAATTTTCTTTACTTTTTCTCGAATGAGCATTTTTGATAATTGATGATGAGAAACGATTTTAAGTTAGCAATACACTTAACCAAAGAAATAAAGAATTGTTAATCAAATCTGTAGAATCTATCTCGGTGAGTTTAACTAAGTGAGAGATGAGTTATAAATTATGAGTGGCTCTTACCTAGTATTGAACTGGTAAAAATATTTTTCAAACTCAACAAATTTTATTCTGAAAAAGTATTGTTTCTTTTGTA
>JBBRUH010000133.1:0-12404 GCA_038248005.1 Cytophagales bacterium
TACCGTCATAAGTTACAAAAATAGTAGTACCATCTGCTACTTTTGTGTTGGGTGTTCCCTCAGATAGACGAATGTATTTAAGCCCTGATTCTGTAGTTTGTGTAACAGAAAGTCCTTTTCTGGTAATATATTCTTCTATTTGTTCTGCTTCACTTTTTACTTCTTCTACCAAAATATCATATACTAACACAGAAAAAGGAGGGATATTACTAGTACCGTTGCCTGAAAAAGCAAGATAAGAAGGTAAGAGTAATGTAGCTCTTTCACCTTCTTTTAGGAGTGTGAAAGACTCTAGAAGTCCCACAAGCATAGAACTCACACCTATCAAAAATTTATCTGGGCGAGCATTGCTGGCAGTTTGACCATCTAATATGCGTAAAGCCCCTCGAGTGCTGTCTATTATAGCACCGCTCAATAGGCGAGCTACAAAATGTACTCTTACTGAATCACCATTTTTAATTTCTTGCCCTGTAGGGTTTGCTGTGGTAATTTGATAAAATAGTCCTGACCCTGTTCCCTGTGCATTCAGCCCTTGAGCTGTGATATATTCTTGAATTTGTTGGTCATTAACACGGCGGGTTTCTTCTGTTTCATCTAATTCATTGGCAAAACAGCCAGCTAGAAGGGGAATAAAAAGAAGACTATAATATAACCAAAATTTCTTACTTGTTTTCATTTTCTTTATTTAATGAGTTTACGGATGTATTTTATATTTTAAACTAGTATTATAGACTAAAAAAATCCTTTTAAGGAAGCCTCTGTAATATGATAAATTTATATTTTTTTACTTTATTTTAATCAATTCTATATCAAATAATAATACTGAATTGGCAGGCACTACAGTACCCATTCCTTTAGGTCCAAAGCCCAACGCTGAGGGCAGAATGAAAACCCCTTTTCCTCCCTCTTTGAGCAAAGCAATGCTTTCATCAAAACCAGAAGGGAGGGCATCTCCTAGAAGATATTCCGTGTTTTCTTCAGAGTAATCATAGACTTTTCCACTTAGTAAGCGACTTGTATAGTTGAGCAAAATGGTGTCTCCTATTATAGGTGATTGCCCTATGCCTTCCTTTAAAACCCGATAGCGAAGCCCTGAGTCTGTTTCCAAAAATTTTTGAGCAGAATCTTTTGAAGTTAGTCGGGTGATGTAGCCTTCTATTTTTTTATCATCTATCTCACGTTGTACTTGTAAGTTTTTTTCAAGTCTATTTTTAATATCATTGGTATTCTGTATTTCTAGTACTTTGAGTGTATATTTTATTTGAGTACCTTCTTTAATCTTAGGCGTTTTGAGATAGCCAGGTTTGTTGAAGAGTGAATCAGCAGGAATCCAAAAGCTTAGACTATCACCTTCACTGATGAGCCCGAAGACATCTTTAAAATACTCTTTACCTATAAAAAAATCTTCTTCAAAAGGCAATTCTTTGAAAGTCTGATTACTGATGATACTATCCAAATTATTTTGCACCAAAAGCTGAAAGGAGATACGGTCTCCAGTCTGTGCCTTTCTAGATTCGTTATTTTGGGTATAAAATTTATATTGTATTCCTTTTGCTGTACTACTAGCCCCTGCTATATTTTGTATAGATTGATTTTCGTTTTGAGATTGATTGCAAGCACTCATGCCTATCAAATAGAGGATAAGGAATATAAAAATATCAATGTGGTTTTTTTTCTTTGTCATAATTAAGACACCTATTTATCGGCTTCATCTAATTGTGTTTGATATAATGGTAGCAAATCCAAAAGTTTTTTTTCTGTGTCTTGTGGACTACCTGCATAGTCGCTACCTGCTGCGTTTTTATGTCCTCCACCACTAAAATGCTTTTGAGCAAATAGATTTACAGGGAAGTTACCTACGGAGCGAAAAGACATTTTGATACAATCATCTTTCTCAATGATGACTACTGCCAACACTATTCCTTTCACGGCAAGGGCATAATCTACCAAACCTTCTGAATCTCCTAATTGATTTTCGTATTCTTCTAACTCTGATTTAGTCAATACAAAATAAGCTGTACGGTACTGAGGCAAAATTGTAAGCTTATTAAGCAAGGCATACCCCAAAAACCGCAGACGATTTTCGGAATGATTATCATAAATATAACGCTGTACTTGTGAGGTATTGACTCCTATGTCTATTAGTTCGGCAGCTATTAAGTGTACTTTCTTAGTAGTAGAGGCATGCTTGAAAGAAGCAGTATCTGTTACGATGCCTGCATAAATACAAGCTCCTATTTCAGCATCAAGTAAATCCTTATCATCCATCATTTCTATAAGGCAATAGATTAGTTCGGCAGTAGAAGATGCTTTAACATCCCACAGCCAAAAGTCAGCTTCCATGGTAGGGTTTTGATGATGATCTATAATTACTTTTTTAGCATTAAGATTTTGAATGAGAGGCTCCACTTGATGCGTGCGACTTTCCGTAGAAAAATCAATAAAAAATATAATCTCAGCGTTTTGCAGTATATCACTGCAGAGAACATCCTTGGCAGGGGTATAAGAAATCACAGAATCAGAATGAGGCATCCAATCCAAAAAAGATGGAAAAGCACTCGGCATAATCACCTCTACTTGGTGTCCTTTTTTTTGTAGGTAAAGTGATAAAGCCAAGCTAGAACCAAGTGCATCTGCATCAGGGTTATGGTGAGCAATAATACTCACTTTTTTGGGGCTTTGCATCAAGCTTTTGAAGCTTTCCAAGTTCTCCATTGGCTTTATTTCGGGCATTTTCAATTTAAAATTAGTTTTATATATTAACTAATCATCCAGTTTTTAAGTTTTTTGAGATTAAAGTGTTTGATTATCAGTGCTTTAACCCTAAAATAATTGATTTCTTTAAAACCATCATTCTAACTTGCAAAGTTAAGGGAAAACTAAGGAAAAATATAAACTTTTGTGTAGCAATTCAAAATCATTCAAGAATGAGATACGCAAAAGACAATTAGCTTTAAATGGCTTAAGGTCTTGAATTTTGCCGTATCTTTGAAGCAAGTTTTCATTTCAATAAAAACTCTAAACTCTAATGAAAAATTTTAGTAGCATTCTTTTTTTAGTCTTGATGATGAGCAGTAGTTTTTTAGCTAAAAATAGCTTGGCTCAAATCCCTGCACCTAAGCTAGTCGTAGGGATTATGGTAGATCAGATGCGTTATGATTACCTTGTTCGGTATCATGAATTATACAGCAATGATGGCTTTAAGCGATTAATGGAGCAGGGCTTTGTCTGTCGCAATGCTCACTATAACTATGCTGCTACAGAAACTGGCCCAGGTCATGCCTCAGTCTATACTGGCACTACTCCCTCTCTTCATGGCATAGTAGGCAATGATTGGTTTGAAAATGGCAAAGACCAATACTGTGCAGGTGATAGCACTGTTTCTACGGTGGGGAGTAATTCTGGAGATGGAGCAATGTCACCAAGAAATATGTTTACGACCACGATAGGAGATGAGATGAAACTTGCATCCAATTCTCGCTCCAAAGTATTCGGCGTTTCTATCAAGGATAGAGGTGCAATCTTACCTGCTGGTCATTCGGCTGATGCTGCTTTTTGGTATGACTATGTAAGTGGTAAATTTATCACTAGCACCTATTATATGGAGAAACTCCCAAATTGGCTAGAAAAATTTAATAAACAGGGCTATTCCGATCAATACATTAAGGAAACTTGGTCTCCTCTTTTGCCCATAGAAAAATATACAGCAAGCCAAGCAGATGACAATAACTATGAGCAAGTGCTATCTGGAAAAGAAAAGGCTACCTTTCCCTATAACCTAAGCGAAATGAAAGCCAATGCAGATAAATCTCAGATGAAGCGTCCTTTTTATGGTACACTAGTAGCTACTCCTTTCGGAAATACGCTTGTGAGACAGATGGCTGAGGAAATCTTAAAAAATGAAGAATTAGGCAAAGACAATATCACTGATTTACTGGCAGTTAGTTTTTCTTCTCCTGATTTGGCTGGTCATGCCTTTGGTCCTCAGTCTGTGGAAGTAGAGGATATTTATCTTCGCTTAGATTTAGAAATCGCCCAACTTCTCAATACTTTAGATGCTCAGGTAGGCAAAGGAAATTATGTAGTGTTTTTGACAGCAGACCATGCTGCCGCCCAAGTTCCTAGATATTCTCAAGATTTAAAATTGCCAGGAGGCTATTCTAATGATAAAGAAGTAGGTAAAGCATTTAAAGAATATTTAACTCAAACCTTTGGAGAGGGTGAATGGATAGCTGAGCAAGGAAGCAGAGATATTTACTTTGACCATGATTTGATAGAAAGCAAAGGCTTAGAGTTAGAAGATTTTCAAAGAAAAACCATTCAATTTTTTAGAAAACTTGATTGGGTATATGAAGTATATAGTGCCGAAGAAATGCAAGAGCAAGAATATACTCAAGGCATTAGACACCTGATTCAGCAAGCTTATTACAGTGGGCGAAGTGCTGATGTGATGATTGTAAGTAAGCCTGGCTATCTCACTGAAAGTTGGAAAAGAGGGGGTACTAGCCACGGCTCACCTTTTCGCTATGATACGCATGTGCCTATCTTACTCTATGGTTATCAGATTCCTAAGGGAAATACCGTAAGAGAGGTAAGTATTACTGATGTTATCCCTACTATTTCTATGATTCTGAATCTCCAGCTCCCAAGCGGATGCACAGGAAAGCCGATTATTGAGGTTTTTAGATAAGAATTGAGGGATTGAAGGTTGAAAGTAAGCTACACAGTATAATGGATTTTTCCAAAATGACAGGAGAATATCTCTCATACCCTCACTAAATCAACCCTTCAACCCTTCATTCCCTACTCCGTAATTCCCATTTTTTTCATCAAGAAAGTAGCATTTAAGTTTTGGCTTAATCCTTCTCTGAGCTGATAATCAAATTGTAATTCATCCTGAATAATGTCTATCTCAAAACATTGATTGCGTAAATTCTCAGGGTATTTCTCAGATAAAGTTCCCAATGATAAATCATGAGTTGCGATGAGTCCTACGCCTTTTCTGCGAATAAGCTGCTCAATCAATGCCTTAGAGCCAGAGTGTTGGTCAGCAGAGTTAGTACCTTTTAAGATTTCATCTAAGATAATAAAGAGAGATTTACCTTCTTTGAGTTGTTCTACCATGGTCTGGAGACGCTTAAGTTATGCATAAAAGAAAGATTCATTGGCTTGTAGAGAATCTTGGGTACGCATGCTGGTATAAATTTCTATAGGCTTAAAACACATCTGCTCGGCACAAACAGGTGCACCTGTCATTCCCAAGATAAGATTTACGCCTACAGTTCGCAGATACGTACTTTTGCCTGCCATATTCGCACCCGTAATCAGGATAAGTTGCCCTAGATGAGCAAGATTCGCAGGATTATTGACCCTGTTTTCATCCAATAATAAAGGATGTCCCAGTTGAGTGCCTTCTAAAAGGAATTCTTGGTCTTGGTCTAAGACCTGAGGAAAAGTATAGTTTGGATGATTATAATATAAATTGGCTAGACTTTGCAAGGCATCAAAATGTGCCAAAGCATCAAACCAAATACTAATATCTTCTTTTTGCTCTTCTTGCCACTGCTCTAAGCGATAGAGATACTGCAAACTCCACAGCCATAAGCCATTAAATATTAAGCCTACAAGACTTCCTCCTTGCTCCATATTGCCTATGATAGTAGCAAGTTTGCCTAGAGATTTACTTGCTGACTTTCCCTCTGAAACTAGCTTACTTTGCAGATTTTTGAGGTGTCCATCTTCAAAGGTTTCTCCTTCAATACACTCAAAAAGCTGACTGTGTTTTTGAAGAAACTTAGCCCTTTCACTCACCTGCTTAGAGTGCTGAAGGAGTTTTTGGAGGTGAAGACTCACAATGCTTAGATTAATCAGTACGGGAATAAATATAAATCTAGCTTGTATGATTCCTAACAAAGCTATTATCACAATACCCAATGTAATCAAAGGAAAAAGAATTAAAATTACACGGTATATCTTTTGATTTGGCATCGTTACAGGCGATTGAAGCCAGTCAAGCAGTGCTTTAAGTTCTTCTGGCTTTTCTTGATGCAATGCACTGTATGCCTGAAAGTTTTGTCTGTAATCTAATCTATCTTTTAAATTTTTAATGGCATCCTGATGTATCCTAATCGTAGCCGAATCTAAAGAAGATTGACTCAGCCAAGCGGCTAGTTGGTTTTTGCCCAGCCTCGAAGCAGTACGATTTAAGAACTGAAAAATAGATTTTTTACCAAAAATATCTAAGTCATTGGCATAAGGGTGAGAAGGGATTTTATACTCTTCTCCCTCACCAAACATCTCTCCACGCCCTTGCAAGGCTTCTGACTCGTTATGATTAATCATCGCAAGCTGAGCAGCATGTTGTTTTTTCGTTTTAAGATGGGCATGGATTCGTACTAGGTAAAAAAACAACACAATCGCTACCAATGCACAGATATTAGCTATCAGATACAAGCCCTGCTGTGCCACCCAATAGACCAACAATGCACCTAATAAAAACTCAATCAGACGTAGCAAAGAGATTTGGTTGATTCGGGTTTGTAAAGCTTGTGCATCAGCTTCATATTTCGTTTGTCTCTGTTGATAGTTTTGTAAAATATCAGATTTGTTCATAAATTAATCAGTGAGTTGTAAGGTAAGGTTAATGGGTTATTTGGTAAATGAGTTATTTAGTCAATAGGTTAATGAGTCATTTTTGGGTCATTGGGTCATTTTTAGTCATTTATCATTAAACTCACCCAATCACTCAATTTCTAAATCATTGTGGTTGCCATTTTTCGGGGTTTTTACGCCATTCGTGGAGTGATGCCATGGTTTCTTCACTCACACCTTCACGTTTAAAGACTTCTACCAAAAGCTTGGTATAATCTGTAAGTGTATGGAATGGTAAATTATTTTCTTCAAACTGAGCTTTTGCAAACTCAAAACCATAGGTAAGAATAGCAACAGAGCCAAGCACATCTATCCCTGCATCACGCAAAGCCTGAGCAGCTTGGATAGTACTTTTGCCTGTAGAGTAAATATCTTCTATCAAAACAGCCTTTTGCCCTTTCTTTACGAGACCTTCTATAAGATTTTCTCGCCCATGACCTTTGGCTTGAGCTCTGACATAGAGCATAGGTAGTTTCATTTGATCTGCAATAAGTGCTGCCTGTGGCACACCAGCAGTGGCTACTCCTGCCACTACTTCGGTCTTAGGGTAATGGTCTTGGATAAGCTGAATGAAGCCCTTTGTAATCTGACTTCTTATCTCTGGATAAGAAATCGTAAGGCGGCTATCACAATAAATGGGCGATTTCCAACCCGAACTCCAAGTGAAAGGTTTTTGAAAACTAAACTGAACAGCTTGGACATCTAAGAGCATATTTGCGACAGCTTCAGATAAATTAGCAGGAGTACTCATATAATTAAGGCTTAAAATTTAGGATTTATCAAGTATTATGTTTTTTTTGCATCGTTAAAAATCGCTTACAAATATAAGCATAGCCTATGAATCTTTTTATAAATGGTATGCACATTGTGCTAAAACCTCAAATAGAAGAGGTAGATACTACTATTTTTGAGGTAGTATTGGATTTAAAAGAGACAATTATCAAATATAATAATCTGCGAGGTAATATTTTGATAAAAAATGCTCAGGAAAAGGATGTTCAAGAACTTCTACAACTAGCACTTGGGCATAAGTTTGAGCAGATAGATTGTGTAGAACTGAGAGTGAGCGATTTTAAGGTGGTGAAGCAGATGGTCAAAAATTCTTTTAAAATCTTGCAGGCTGCTGGCGGACTAGTCAAAAGAAAAGATACTGAAGAGTTTTTGTTAATGTATCGTCTTGAAAAGTGGGATTTCCCAAAAGGAAAGCTAGATTCAGGAGAGAAGTTTAAAGCCGCAGCACTGCGTGAAGTAGAGGAAGAGTGCAATGTAAAAGTAAAAAGCAAAGAAAAAATATGCACTACTTGGCATAACTACACGATGGGACGTACTCAAATATTAAAACAAACACGTTGGTATTTGATGGATTGCTTAGATGAAAGCAAGATGAAACCTCAAAAATCTGAAAGCATAGAAGAGCTTGCTTGGATGGAAGATACTCAGATTATGGAATCTTTAAAAAACTCTTATGAATCTATTAGATATGTCTATGAGGCTTATAAAGATTCACTATTTAAGTAAAGACTATACAAATCAAAATAGTGATAGTTACTGATTTCGTTAAATAAATATTCAAATGTAATCCAGTTTGGGTTATCAGTAACCAACTCTATTGCTCCAAAATAAGTCTGAAGTTTTTGATAAACTGCTGATACAGGATTGATATTGCCATAGACTAAAAGAGAAGTGCCATCTTTGGAAAGTCTAAACTCATCAAAGACAAACAATACATAATAAATAAAGTCATTGGCATCACGATACGAAAATACATTACAAAACTCTAGCTCACCTTCTCTCAAAATGGCTAAAATAAAATAATTATTCTCAATGAATAGATGCACATTAGCACCAGAGAGTCTAGGGAATTGTTTATGAATACCCTCCAAAAAGGCTGTAGTCTGATGTACAAAATTCAACTCTCTCGTAGGATAAGTTTGCTTAAACCACTTTTGAATTTTCTTATCGATATACGAAATATTAACAGCATTCATGTTCTCTTGTTTGACAGTAATGAGCGTGTCTTTTTCAGAAGCTGGAGCGATGAGTTTTAAATAACGATCAGGAGCACTTTCTTCAAATAATGAATTTGGCACAAAAGTAAAAGGCTGTCCTTTCTGAATAATATTGACACTTTTCCAAAAATTAGCCTTCAAAAACATATCATTGTCAAAGATACGATTGAGTGTATTTAATAATTCATCTGTATTAAAGCGAGAAAAAAAACGATAGTCTTGTAATAAAAGACACTGATGATCTAAGGCATTAATGGCACAAAACCTAAAATGTTCACTACTAATAGAGATACAGAGTTGATAATAACTCATATCTTCTACATCAAATTTATCAGATTTAATATTGGTTTCAAGCTGATAGATTTTATCTATTTTTTCGGATTGCATCATACTCATCAAGGATTATAAATCTAAAACAGAGAAGGGAAAGAGAAATGTTAATACAAATAATAAAATATCAAAATTATTCTTTTTTGATAAAAAACGCATTTATACTCCTCAACGAAGTATAAATGCGTTGGAATGTCAAGTAATTACTCCCAGTTTCCAGCAGTGCTTGCCTCTGTACGAGAGCCTACGCGTAAAGGTTTTGTTTCTAACTGCTCTATTCTTTTACCATATAAATTAATGTACTTACTGATTTCATCAAGTTCTGCTTGAAACTTTTTCTCTTCCTCACCAGTTTTTCCTTTCATTTTTCTTTGTACTTCTATAGCTTCTTGAGTTACTTCTTCAGATTTTTTTGTGAAATGGCTGATAAGTGTAGTTACCGAATAAGGTTTTCCATCATCATTCATTTGAGCCCCTCTTTCAGGGTTGATAGGATACTCGTCTTTCATCTCAAATACATTAAGTATAACACCCCCAGCATTGGTAGTACCCGCAAATAAGGTAAATTGTTTGTTAGTTCCTGCTGCTAGGTTTACTTTGCTAATATCTAGGTTAGGGTATTGGCTAGAAAGGCTGTCTCTTACTGAAATCATCCCTAAAGTATCTATTTTTTGCTTAATTTTTTCTGTACCGTTTCCATCTTCTAAGTAAGCAACTTCTGAAATTTGGACGTTAGGAACTTCACCGCTTTGTGCAAATTTGATGAGTTCATCCCAGTTGCCACAGTACTTACCATATTTGCTGAGATACATTCCCTGTAAATCTCTTACAAATTTCATTTTAGCGACATTTTGTTGCTCAATCTTCGCAAGATACTGTTTTTCATCTACTGGGCCTTTTACCTTGCTGTAAAGCAGCCAAGTCAAAGAGATAGAAACAATGACCAGAACAATTGTGATTATTCTTGTTAACATAGTATTAATCAGTTAATTTGTTAGAAATCAAAACCTAAATTTTTAGTTTATTGAATGAAAATATCCATTTTTTTCCAAAATAAAAGAAATTTTTGCAATATTCCGAAAAACTTGGTGCAAATTCGAAGTATTTTCATTTTGAATCTCTTCAATATCCAAAAATCTTACTTCTTCTATCATTTGTGCCTCTTTGGATATTTCAGGGTCTGAGCCTTTTTGAAGCTCGCCAGCTACATATTTGACCTCAAAAAATAGCTCAATCGCATGCAAAGGAGAAGAGAGAAATTCATTGACAAACAAAAACTTTTGTACTGATATTTCTAAACCCGTTTCCTCTTTAAACTCTCTTTTAAGCCCTTCATGTGCAGATTCATTGTAATCTAACCCACCTCCAGGAGGTATCCAAAGGTAGCCATTTTTCCCTATATATCGATGCTTAATCATCAGCACTTTTTCATTTTCTATTAATATGCCACAGACCCTGATGCGTAGTCTATTGCCAAAAGTCTTTTGAATTTCTTGTTCGTTCGTATCCATCAGCGTTTATACTTTATTTTTGAGAACATAAATAAGGCTAGAATACTGTTTGGTTTTTTTTGCTTTCTGATTAGACTGCCATCCAAGCCAAAAGCCTTTTAAAAAATTAGTTTTTTGACTTTTATATTTCTCACTAAGCAGACTTACATAATAAGCATCATAATACATAGGAAGTGTTTCCTCAATCATCAAACCGTGTTTGGCTGCTAGATTGGCTACATCAGAAGGAGCAAAATGATATAAATGACGAGGTACATCATAAGCAGCCCAGTAATTTCCAAATTTTTGTGCTTCCCAAGTTTGGCGATTGGGAAGAGCTAAGACCAATACGCCATCAGGTGTGAGGAGTGATTTTAAAGTATCTAAGGTAGCTTGAAGCTGATGCACATGCTCTAGCACGTGCCAAAGCGTAATGACCGAATAACTTTGAGGCTCGAAATGTTTAATAAATAAATCATCTTGGATGTAAAGCCCCGTTAGGTCTTCGGCTTGTTTTCTAGCACTTTGGTTGGGTTCTATGCCGTCTATTCGCCAGCCTTCTTTTTGACAAGTATTTAAAAACTCACCCGTTCCACAGCCATAGTCTAAGATTTTCATTTGTTTTTTAGGGTGAAATTCGCTGAGACGTGCTACAAGCTGACTTTTTTCTTGTAAAGCCCTCTGTCTTACCCATTGATATAGACGGCTTGTTAGTCCTTGCTTAGTATTGCTATGGGAGATATAAGCTTCCGAGTCATAGTACTTACCGATACTTTTTGCATCAGGGCGTGGATTGGTGTAACAAAAACCACAGTTTTCACACTGTACTATCTTAAAAGTTTCTTGACTTACTGTAAAATCTTTTGCCTCCGTAAACGCTTTTGCTTCTGAGTGGTTACAAATAGGACAGAGGGGCAGGGTCTCTAACATGCTATCTTGTTGTTTTATGAATTACAAAGATATTAAAATTCTATTAATCCAATTTTATCCCATTTTAAAATGAATCAAGAAATCACATTGAATGACTTTGCTGAAGAAGCTTGGAAAGATTTGAGGCGTGCGACGGTTGATAAAAAACATCCTTTTAGGTATTTTTCATTGGCTTCTACTCACCAGACTCAGCTAAGACAGCGAACTGTAGCTCTTCGCAAGATAGATGAGCAATCTCATCTCTGGGTTTATACTGATTACAGAGCCGAAAAAGTGAGTCATTTTCAGGCAGAGCCAAAGGCTTCTTTATTATTCTTTCACCCAAAACAGTGGCTACAAATACATATTGAGGCAGAGGTAATTATTCACTATCAAGACGAAAGAAGCCAAGAGATTTGGAAGGGCTTGCCTGACTCATCTCGCAAGGATTATACGACTGCAATAGCACCAGGGCATGAGTTAATCATCAATAGTGAAGTACCTTACCTTGATGAAGACAATAACTATTTTTGCCGTTTGGAGTTTTGTCCACTGAGCCTTGAAATATTACAAATCAGGCGAGAGGGACATCAGAGAGCTAGGTTTAAGTTAGTCAATGATTTTTGGCAAGGGACATGGCTTGTTCCTTAGGGTGTGAATCTCCAAAATCACCTATCAAAAACCTCATACAGAGGAGATAAGATTCTTGAAAGCAAGCTATGCGGTTCTGTTATAATCATAGCTTCGCCTTCCATCTCAGGTTTTAAAACAATCTCTTTGCCTAAGTCGGTTTGGTTATGGTGGCTGAGAGTTACATCTAGTACGTATTGAGCTTGCTCTTCGCCTGATTGCTTTTGAGAAAGGGAAGATATATGGGTAATCTTTCCCTTTATTTTTCCAAATTCGGTTTCGGGATAATCATAGATACTCAGCCAAACCTCCTGCCCTACCTTTACCTTGCCTGCTCCGCTGATAGGTAGAAAAACCTTGACGGCTTGAGTCTGAGCCTTAGGGA
>JBBRUH010000134.1:0-12362 GCA_038248005.1 Cytophagales bacterium
CAAAACAATTTTCCGTGTTTTGTGTCTTCACAAAACAATTTTCCGTGTTTTGTGTCTTCACAAAACAATTTTCCGTGTTTTGTGTCTTCGCAAAACAATTTTCCGTGTTTTGTGTCTTCACAAAACAATTTTCCGTGTTTTGTGTCTTCACAAAACAATTTTCCGTGTTTTGTGTCTTCGCAAAACACAATTTTCTATTGAGAATAAATTAAATATTTGATGAAAAAAGAGATATTGATTTCAGGTTTTACTTTTGCTCGCAATACGAGTAAATTATATTATCCTTTTCGTGCTTCTATTGAGTCTATTTTGCCTTTGGTAGATGAGTTTGTGGTAGCCCTTGCAAAAGGTGATGAAGATGATACTACTTTAGAGCAGATACAGGCCATCAATTCTGATAAAATCAAAATTCTCTATACAGACTGGGATACAGAAACCTATTCTGGTGGCACAGAATATGCCCATCAAACAGACCTTGCCAAAGAAGCTTGCTCAGGCGAATGGCTTTTTTATCTGCAAGCAGATGAGGTAATACACGAGCAAGATTTAGAAAAAATTAGAAATGCTTGCCAAAAATATCAAACTAATTTTGAGATAGAGGGGTTTTTATTCAAGTATTTTCACTTTTTTGGAGATTATGAGCATTATCATAGCAATCATACTTGGTATCCTCGTGAAATCCGAATAGTGAGAAATATTCCAGAAATACATTCTTTTGGAGATGCACAGTCTTTTAGACGTATTCCTGATTTTGATGGCAAAAGCTATCGAGAAAAGGAAGGTTCACACAAACTCAAAGTAGTGCTTTTAGATGCTTTTATTTATCACTATGGCTGGGTACGTCCCCCAAGATATATGCAAAAAAAGTCTGAATCTTTTATGGCGAACTATCAAGGAGAAGCCCATGCCAAAGCAGAATTTGCTAAAAGACCACCTGAATTTGCCTATGGCCCACTAGGTAAAATAAGCAAGTTTAAAAAAACACATCCTCAAGTAATGGCAGAATGGATAGCTAAATTTGACTGGGGGCATCAACTTAACTACACCAAAAAACGACAAGATGATGAACCCATACAAACGCACGAAAAACTAAAATCAAGAGTACTTACTTTCATAGAAAAATATATTTTAGGCTTTAAAAATAAGTCTCTGGGCTACAAAAACTGGAAAATTGTGAAGAAAGAAAAAAGCAACTAATTTTGCACCTAGCATAAACCAATAACCATAACAGATTGAAAACCTTTTTTAGAATATTATCTTACGGCAGACCGATTACTCGCTATGCTATTCCGTTCTTTATTTTCTCTACTTTGAGTACCATTTTTGGCTTGATGAATTTCACGCTATTGATTCCACTTCTGGATGTGCTTTTTGGAAATATAGAGGAAACACAGCTACAAGTAATGCAGCAAGCCCCTGCTTTTACATTTAGTTTAGACTATATTGTCAATAGTTTTTATTACTTTTTTCTTCAAGTAGTAAAAAATTACGGCAAAATGGGTGCTTTGCAATTTGTCTGTATAGCCATTATTACTTCTGTCTTATTTGCTAATTTATTTTTATATCTCTCTATGCGTATGAGCGAAAAGCTCAAAATAAGTACCATTAAAAATATAAGAAAATCCCTTTTTGAGCGAATTACAGAGCTACCTTTGGGGTATTTTTCTAATCAACGCAAAGGAGATTTAACCTCCCGAGTAGCGAGTGATGCCACCGAGTTAGAGCACTCTATCTCTATTAGTTTAAGCTTGCTTTTTAAAGAGCCCATCACTTTAGTTTGCTTTTTTATAGCCTTGTTTTTTATCTCTGTCAAGCTGACATTGTTTACACTGATTATAGTACCTATTTCGGGTTCGGTCATTGCCTACCTTACCAAAAAAATGCGTGAGAAGACTAAGCTAGGACAGCAATTTCTTGGTTCATTGATTAGCATTGTAGATGAGACAATTGGGGCGATGCGTATCATCACTGGCTTTAATGCACAAGGCTATATTCGCCAAAAATTTGAGGATGAAAACCATCGTTATGCACAGCAACTTAACTCCATCGCCAAGACAAGAGAATTGGCATCGCCTTTCTCAGAATTTTCAGGTGTATTTGTAGTAGCGATTATTCTGCTCTACGGAGGAAGTCTTGTTTTTGCCAAAGATGCAAGCTTGACTGCAAGTCAGTTTGTGGCGTATGTGATTTTATTTTCTCAAATTCTCCGTCCAGCAAAAGCTATCTCTAAGGGAATCAGTGATATACAACGAGGGCTTTCAGCAGCAGATCGTATTTTTGAAGTGATAGATACTCCCTCTGAAATCAACAATGCTGAAAATGCACAAGCTATTACTCAGTTTAATCATCGCATAGAGTTTAAGGATGTCTGGTTTAAATATGAAGACCAATGGATACTCAAAGGAGTGAGTTTCAGCATAGAAAAAGGACAAAAAGTAGCCTTAGTAGGGGAGACGGGTAGTGGTAAATCTACCATTGCAGATTTAATTCCACGTTTTTATGATATTCAAAAAGGAGAAATCTTGATAGATGATGTTCCTTTACGTGATATAGAGATGACCTCTCTACGTGCTTTGATGGGTATTGTAACCCAAGAAGCTATTTTGTTTAATGATACCATTGCTAATAATATTGCATTTGCAGAAGAAGTAAGCCAAGAGGAAATTCAAGAGGCTGCCAAAATAGCCAATGCCCATGACTTTATCCTCAAAACAGAAAACCAATACCAAACAAATGTAGGGGACAGAGGAATGAAACTCTCAGGGGGACAAAGACAAAGAATGACGATTGCAAGGGCTGTCCTCAGAAATCCACCTATCTTGATTTTAGATGAAGCCACTTCTGCCTTAGATGTAGAATCTGAAAAGCTAGTGCAAGATGCTCTCTATAAACTTATGAAAAATCGTACTTCACTCGTGATAGCTCACCGCCTCAGCACTATCCAAGATGCAGATAAAATCTTGGTATTAAAGCATGGCGAAATCATAGAAGAAGGTACTCATGAAGGCTTGCTCACTCAAGAAGATGGCTACTACAAGCGTCTGACTTCTGTGCAATTGAGTTAAAAATAATAAATCTATCAATCTTTAAATACTCTTCAAATGACCTACATCGTAGTATTTTTATCAGTCAGTACAGCTTTATTACTGCTCAGCACCTTATATTTTATGAATAAATATGGTGAGTACAGAGAAAAAATGAAGCAAAAAGGTTTATTTAGTTCTTGGCATTTATCTAAAATATCTCCCGAAGACCTTGACCCCATGTTTAAGACCAATCATCTAGGATTAAGATTAGAAACCGAAGTTAGATTTGTGGGAAGAGGGAGTCTTAATGTGCCAGGCGGAACAAGTGATGCAGAAGCTTGGATACTCTCAGCACTTGCTAAAAAAGCCAAAAATATCTTTGAGTTTGGTACTTGCACAGGGAAAACCACCTATCTTTTTGCGGCCAACTCACCCGAAGAAACAAAGGTAACTACTATCACCTTGTCACCCAATGAAATAGAAGAATATCAATCTACTCAAGCAGATAGCAAGGATAGTATTCAAGATGCTTTGGAAGAATCAGTTTTCACAGATTTTTTATACTCTAATACTCCTGAGGAGAAGAAAATAGTGCAATTATTCGGAGATAGTAAGACCTTTGATGAATCACCTTACCATGCACAGATGGATTTGATTTTTATAGATGGCTCTCATGCCTACTCTTATGTGCTAAGTGATAGTGAAAAAGCATTAAAAATGATTAAACCTGGAGGATTGATTTTATGGCATGATTACAGAGGTCCTCGTGAGGTTAAAGATGTCTATAAAGCTTTAAATGGGTTATCCTCCAAAATAGACTTAAAACTCATAGAAGGAATGAGTCTGGCAGTACACCGTGCTCCCTTATCTTAAAGTAAGCACCTTGAGATAGGCTTCAAAATATTCCTTAGAAGCCTTCTCCCAAGTAAATTGAGACGCATGTTGCTTTATCTGACTAGGTTTTTGTGGGTCTTGTTGGTATTCAGTCATTTTTTGGATGAAAACATCTTTCATCTCCGTCGGCTCAAAACTTTCCCAATAATAGGCTTCTTTACCACCTACCTCAGGCAAAGAGCTTAAGGTAGATAAAAATACAGGCTTGCCATAATGCATGGCTTCTATCACAGGAAGCCCAAAACCTTCTAAAATAGAAGGAAACACAAAAGCTGTACAATGTTGATAGAGAAAATGCTTATCTTCTTCTGAAATTTCACCTGCTAAGATGATACGATTCTCAAGCTTCTTTTCTTGAATACTCTGTCTGATTTTTTGAGCATATTCTGTCTGATTTTTTCCTGCGATTACTAGCTGATAGTCAGGAAGTTCTGCTAACATTTCTACCAAAACACGGAAGTTTTTCTTTCCAGAAAAAGCACCAATGCTAAATAAGAATTTGGCTTTTGGAGATATAATCTTAGAATGTATAATTGGCATAGAATGGTTTTTTACACCATTGTAGATGACTTCCATGGGCAATTGATGGGCATTAAATCTATCTTTTAACTCATTTGCTGTATATTCTGATATAGCAGTAATCAACTCAGAATATTGGAGCATTTTTCCAATTTTTTTGGATTGTTTGGTAGGGAAATTAAATATATCTTCTTCCACGAAATCAAGGTCGTGGATAGTAACAACTGTTGGGATTTTTGGGCTAAGGTAGCGAGAGTTTTGGGTAGTGAGGTGTATCAAATCATACTTTCTAAAAATCAAACTCTTGATAAAACTTGGCAAGCGTTTTAAAATGCGACTGTGGGTAATGATTTTGATATGAGGCTCAAATTCTCCTACAAACGAGGGAGGGACTATAAAAGTAAACTGGATTCTATCATCTTTTTTAGCAATTTCACTCAGTGCTTTTCCGAGATAAAAAGAATATTGCCCAAAACCTGAATAAAAGGGTTCGAGCATAGAAAAATCCACTAAAACTTTAAAAATAGTTTTTTTCATTCAGTTTTTTTAGCTGATGAGTGCTATTGCAGATAAATAGCTGTAAATTTAAGTAATTTAAAATGTTAAAATTAGACAAATAATTCCTATAAGAAATAAGTATTTTTGTAAATTTGAAATTTATAAACAGTAAATATATTTTCACTTATACTCTTTATTGTTTAAAGTACTGGATTTCAGTGAGTTACTAATTATATAACCATTTATTTATCATTAAATTTATTAGAATCAATTCTCACCCACAATAAATATGAGCGATACAAGCCCCCAATATTCTGAAAAAGAAAAACACCACGTATTCAATAACGAGTTTATGCCTTTGATGGATGCAGCCTATAATTTTGCCTTTCGCCTTACCTTAGATGAAGATGATGCCAAAGATTTAGTGCAAGATACCTATCTAAAAGCTTTCCGTTTTATTACTTCTTTTCAGCAAGGCACCAATGCAAAAGCCTGGCTTTTTAGAATCCTAAAAAACAGCTTTATCAATGAATACCGTAAAAAATCAAAACAACCTTCTAAGGTAGATTACCAGGAAGTAGAGCAGGTATATAACTCCGAAGATGCTCAGATGAACCTCACCACAGACCTTAGGGTAGATGTGCTACACGGGATGATAGGAGATGAGGTAGCCAATGCTCTTAACTCTTTGGCAATTGACTTCCGTACTGTGATTATTCTCTGTGATATAGAAGGATTTACTTATGAAGAGATGGCAAAAATACTGGATATTCCTATCGGTACTGTGCGTTCTCGCTTGCATAGAGCCCGTAATATTTTAAAAGAAAAATTACGTGATTACGTCAAAAATAGTGGCTATGGTGGAGAAGGGTAATGGCACGATGCATGGAACTTCATGGCAACATCAAGGGTTTTGGTGTCGTATAAATACTTGATAATCAGAATGCTTAAAGGTTTGATTTAAAACTAAAACTCAATTTAGATTAACAGCTTTTATTAAGAACAATTCTTAATAACTAAAAAAAACATATTAAATCAACTATTTTAAAATAGTTTGTGTTTCCTTAACAAGTTTTTAACTTTGATAAAACCCTTATTTTTTAGTAGGCAAAAATTCAATTTTTGTCTTTGTGTGATTGAACCTTAAAAAAAATAAATATAAACTTTAAAATTATGCAAGATAATACGAAGCCCGATTCTATGTCAGCCAAATATAGCTGCGATGAATGTAAAACCTTCTTAGAAATTCTACAAATAGTATTAGACAATGAAGCTGATGATGAACAAGTCGCCTTTGTGAATGAACACATAGATAACTGTGGGTATTGTTTTGAATGTTATGAAGTAGATAAAACCCTCCGACAGACCATTCGCCAAAAAATACAAAGAATCAGCACTCCTCAAGAACTCACCCTCCTCATCCAATCAAAAATTAGTGCCTTTATAGAGTAAAATAAAAACCAAAAATATAAGCATTGTGACACAAGCTGATAAGCATACTTCTGGTAAAGCCATTATTTTCTCAGCTCCCTCAGGGGCAGGCAAGACTACGATTGTCAATTATTTATTAGAAAAATACAGCAATTTTGGTTTTTCTATTTCTGCCTGCACCAGAGCCAAAAGAGAAAGCGAAACCCATGGAAAAGACTATTATTTCCTAAATATTGAGGAGTTTCGTCAAAAACTAAAAGAAGATGCTTTCATTGAGAGCCAAGAGGTCTATAAAGATTCCTACTATGGCACACTCAAATCAGAAATAGAAAGACTTTGGAAAGAAGGAAAGCACGTACTCTTTGATGTGGACGTGAAAGGAGGACTAAACCTTAAAGAATATTTTAAAGAAAATGCCTTGGCTATCTTTATTACTGTTCCTTCCATAGAAGCCTTGGAAGAAAGGTTAAGAAAAAGGCAAACTGACTCCAAAGAAAGTATAGAGAAAAGAGTAGCTAAATACAAAGAAGAACTAAGTCATCAAGCTGAGTTTGATCTTGTGATTACCAACAAAGATTTACAAGAAACGCTTCAAGAAGTGGAGTTAATAGTCAGTCAGTTTTTGGAAAGTGAATCATTTAAACTCTCAAATCAAACACGCTAATAAATGAAAATTGGGTTATTTTTTGGTTCTTTTAATCCAATTCATATTGGACATCTCATCATCGCCAATGTTATGGCAGAAAATACAGACCTGCGAGAAGTATGGTTTGTTGTTTCTCCCCAAAATCCTTTTAAAAACCAAAAAGCACTTTTGCATGAGTTTGATCGCTATGATATGGTAAACCGAGCCATTGCCGAAAACTACAAACTTAGAGCTACTGACATAGAATTTCAGATGCCCAAGCCTAGCTATACTATTGATACGCTCACTGTATTGCAAGAAAAACATCCCGAAAATGAATTTGTGCTTATCATGGGCAGTGATAATCTTACCCACTTTCATAAATGGAAAAACCACGATAAAATCTTAGAATATTATTCTCTCTATGTCTATCCACGCCCTAGCGTAACAAATCATGAGTTATTTGGGCATCCCAAAGTGAGGCAAGTACCTGCTCCTTTATTAGATATTTCGGCTACTTACATCAGAAATTCTATTCAATCAGGGCAATCTATTAGGTATTTAGTGCCTGAGCCAGTAGAGACACTCATCAGAATCAAGAATTTTTACCAATAAAGTCTAAATCAAACTGAACTTATACAATACCACTCAAAAGGAATAGCTTATTTAGATGAATTAGCAAATAAAATCCGCAATCGACCACAAGACTATCAAAATAGAAGTTAGTAAGTGAGATGAGTTATGAGTTTGTAATAATCTGATAATGAGTATTTTACCTAAACTAACTTATCACTTTATTTAATTGTTGTTCCTAAGGGTTTAATTTGAGGTCTCATTTTAGCCACAAATGCACAAATGTAAAACTTTCAACCTAATAATTGTCTGTGAAGACACAGACAACAACAAGATAAAATTTATTTAACTGAATATCAGAAATATCAAGAATAACTGTATCATTGCATTTGAAGACACAGTGTTATTGTTTTAAAATATAGTTAAGTTATATTTCTATGCTTAAAGAATTTAAGAAATTTGCAATGAAAGGCAACCTAGTTGACCTAGCCGTTGCTTTTGTAATGGGAGCTGCTTTTACCAAAATTACTACCAGCTTTATCAATGGTATGGTGATGCCTGCAGTAGGACTTTTAAAGGGCAAAGACTTCACAGATTGGAAGTTAGTTTTGAAACCTGCAGTTTTAGAAGAAGGTAAAGAAATCGCAGCAGAAGTAGCCGTCAAATATGGTGAATTTCTGACAGTTACTATCGAGTTTTTAATCGTTGCATTCGTTATGTTTTTGATAGTGAGAACAATTAATAAAATGAAAAAAGTAGAAGAAGCCAAAGTAACGCCTCCCTCAGCACAAGAAGTCTTACTAACTGAAATCAGAGATTTGCTCAAAAAATAAAATTTGAATGTCAAAATAAGCATTTACCTTTTAATTCGTAAACCACAAAAACGACTTTCTAAGTTTTCAGAACTTGGGAAGTCTTTTTGCCTCTTCTCTATTACTCAAAATTAAAAATATTAGAGAAATTATTATTCTCATCTTACTTCATCTTTATGAAATTTAGGTGTGAATATGCTGTATTCTCTAATTGGTATTTTAAAAATAACTCCCTAATTTCGTTTTAACCCAAACCTAATTCTCTTAAGTAGATAATCAATATTAGTTTATATTTTAATCTTATTATAAAGAACTGATTATCAGAATCTTAGCAAGATAATTCATCACTCATCTCTCACTAAGTTAGTAATCTAAGTAGCTCCATCAATCTGCGTTCTTCCACTTTCAGTTTTCTCATTTTTAGGAATAATAAAATCAAAGTGTGTTCAGCTATTTTTCCGTTTTCCATTTTCCAAATATCAAATTTAACCTAAGTATATGACAAAAAATAAGTTTAGCTTTTTTGGAACACAGATGACACAGATTTATCGGATTCATACGGATTTTTATCTGTGACTCATCCGTTAAATCCGTCAAATCTGTGTTCCAATAAAATGTCATGTGTTCAGAAATTTAACTTAGATCAAAGACTTTTTATTCTGGAAAAGGTCTATACGCATAATATTGTAAAACCTCTTCTAAAGCCATCTTAAGTGCTTTGTTTACGGGTATTACTATATTTCCTAAAGTAAAATCTATTTGATTTAATTGCATATAATAATCTGTAAATATAGGTACATACAATCCTTTTGTAATTGCTTCGGCAGTAGAATTGTAGTTATCTGTCTGGCCTTCTTTGATGATTTTGCAAGTAGCCAATCTCAACTTCCCATATTTATCTTTATTGGCTGCAAATCCAAACAATCGACAAATTAAACCTCGGTATCGGTAATTACTACAGCGCCCCTGACCAATAAGAGATGAGGGTTGATAGATTAAACAAGTTGAACCAAGAGGTTCATTAAGTATAGTGAGCGTTTTTTCAGCTTCTCCATTTAAAAATAAGTGAAAGGCCCAAGGTAAAAATTCTAAAGGAGAAGCTTCTATATCTGGATATGAACAACATTTTCCACAACCAGAAACACAACTAATCCCCGATGATTTTTCAAACTGAATACTTTCTTGTTCTAATTGATAAAAAAGGGCTTCTACCAACTTCACTCTTTGCTCTATGGACATATTTTCTTACAAAGGTAGTCTTAATAAATCAATGTGAATCAAGTTTCTTTCTGAAAAGAAATTAAGTGGCTGTATAAAGATTGAGATGGGTAATATTAAGGAAGCACACAAAAATTATATATCCAGATTAGGTGAAAAGTTTTATCTTAATAATGGTTTAAAAATGAAATGAACATTTATTTTGCACAAAACACTCATTATCAACAACTTAAAACCCAATAATTAATAACTAATCTCTTACTTAGAGCATTTGTGGCTAAAATAAAATACAAAAAGTGGGTATATTATTTATTCAATGCTTCCTAAATATATCACATAATTTAATGATTGTCAATCAGTATTCTAGCTACTTTCTCTAGTTTGTCTATATTTTCTTCCATTTCGGAGGCTTTGATACCTGCTTCTTTAAGTGCTCTTAGATTTTTGGGAGAGGCATCATCCATGTCAGATTTAGCATTGTTAAGAGAAGGTTCTATGCGGATATATTGCTCTGTTTTGCCTACGGCTTGGTAGATTTGCTTGAGTTGGTAGTGTACAGTTTGGTTTACGCCCGACATCATGATATTGATAAGGGGTTTAATCCATTCTATTGTTCCCCAGTTTTTGACCTTATCATGGTTATAAAACATCTTAGCCGAGCCACCATTTCCTATGGAGAAAATCATCATCTCAGCCGCATTAGGTTTGAGTTTATCAGGGCCAAAATCCCACTGACGGGCTTCTGCATAAGAGCAAAGAGCAGGATTATTGGCAAACACACCTCCATCTATGAGTGGATAAGAAACGCCTGACATAGAGGTAACCTTGGCAGCTTCAAAGTAAGTCGGGGCTGCCGAAGTAGCTCTAGCGACATCTCGTACATAAAAATTTTTACCCTCAGTCAGACGTGCATCTTGTTGTGTAAAAAAATGAGCTTTGCTATCATAGACATCATAAGAACTAATGAGGCAATGCTTGATAAGTTGCTTGAGTTCTAAATCTCCAAAATAATCTAATAAAACTCCCTCTATGGCACTAGAAGGATATTTTTCATCTATATAACCAGACAAACTCCGCACTTTTTTTTGCCAAGGAATACTAAAAATAGTACTGCCATGCTCCATATACAAATTGACAGCATCTTCACTGCTAAACCTTGGACGTTGATTGTCTAGCTTATCAGGGGTGAGGTAAATACAGGTCAAAATACCACCTGTGCTTGTCCCTGCGATGAGGTCAAAATAATCACCTAATTTCACATCGGGCTTGCCAGTTCTTTTTTGAAGGATTTTTTCTAAGGTAACCAAGATTTGTGCAGGGATAATTCCTCTAATTCCTCCTCCATCAATAGAGAGGATACGTGTTAGTTTTTTGTTGAGCATGTTGGATAGTATTTAGAATATAAGATGTCATTTTTTAAAAGAAAGCCAAAGATTACAAAAAAATCATAGAATAGCATTCCACTTTTTTTCTAAATTGTACGAGATTTGGTCTTTTTTGATTTCTAAAGGAGAAAAAATGTTATTCTCATACAATCCACCTGTTCCCAAACCTTGTGGCAAAGTAATAGGATATTCGGCTGCAAGCTGGCAAATGGCATTCAGACCTATGTTAGATTCTAAGGCAGAGGTAATCCACCAATCTATTTTAAGCTTTTGGGCAAGTGCTATCCATTTTTTGCTTGCAGAGATTCCTCCTAATAGGGTAGGTTTTAGGATAATAAACTGGGGTTTGATGGTCTTCAATAAATCTTCTTGCACAAAATCATCTTGAATACCAATAAGTTCTTCATCTAAAGCGATGGGCAAAGGCGTTTTTTGGCATAAGATTTCCATTTCTTCCTCTTGGTGTGCGGCAATAGGCTGCTCTATAGAATGTAGGCCTCTTTCGGCAAGTGCTTCCAACTTTGCCAAAGCCTCCGAAGGAGCAAAAGCACCATTGGCATCTACTCTGAGCGTAATCTCTTCGGGTGAATACTTTGCACGGATAAAATCTAGCAAAGCCAACTCTTGCTCAAAATCAATCGCTCCGATTTTTAATTTAATACACTTGAAGCCTTGAGTAAGTTTATCTTCTATTTGCTGCATCATAAACTCCTTTTCTCCCATCCAGATAAGCCCATTGATGGGTAGAGAAAGCGTTCCTTCATAAAAGCCATTCTTAAAAATACGCCTTTTCCCTCCATTGCTTAGGTCTAGCAAAGCCACTTCTAGGGCAAAACGCAAGGCAGGTAAATTATCAGGCACAAAGTTTTCGGCAAAATCTAAAAGCCAATCCTCTTCTGCTTGCCAATAAATGCCATATATTTCTTTACACAATTCATCTATTTTTTCCTCAAAATCTTCTCTATAGTCTATGCTGAGCCCTTTGAGAGGAGCTGCTTCTCCGATTCCGATGATTTCAGGTTTTGCCTCATCCCATACCTTGAGATAATAGACTGTGTGTTCCTTGAGTACTCCTCTAGAAGTACCTGCGTCAAATTTAAACTTTAAAATGTGTTTCTGATAGCTTGCACAAAGGGTCATTTTACGTCTTTTTATGGATTAATCTTGAATGTGTTTCAAAAGCTACTTTCAGATATTCTAAATTAATAGAAGAAGGTAAATCTAGCATCTTTGAAAAGGATAAATATAATTTTACAGTATTTTGTTTGCTTTTTCTCCCATCTTTCAAAGAAATCACTCCACGAACCTATTATTTGCCACTGTTATATGATACTGCTATATGTAACCCTAGACTACATTCATGTTTTTAATCAATTTATCA
>JBBRUH010000135.1:0-12351 GCA_038248005.1 Cytophagales bacterium
CATTGGGTTTTACCAAGCCAACACACATATAAAAACTGGTGGTTTTGCCCGCCCCATTAGGCCCTAGCAAACCCACGATTTCACATTGCTCTACATAAAAAGACACTTCTTTTACAAAATAGCTAGTCTTGTATATTTTATTTAAATTATGTGCACGTAGTATAGACATAGTTTTTATCAGTTTCAAATTTCAGTTTCATATAACAGTGGTATTTCTTTTCCGTGGTTCGTGAAGACACGAACCGAGGGTTAGGCATCTGCTATACTGTGTAGCTTTTTTCAAATAACAGTTTCACATTTCAAGACAGAACAACTCCTCACTCCTAAACTTTCACTCATTAAACTTCAAATCTCGCACTCTTAGTTGTAAATAGTTTCTGCCTTGATAGAGATTTTCTTCTATGGAATAACAAACATCAACTGTTTTTGCTTCCACAAGAGAGTGATAAAAATGAGCCATTCCAAAAGCGATGACTCTAAAAGTAAGTGGTGAGCCTTCTTGTTTGACTTGAAAACTCAAATGTTTTTCTCGCAACACACGAGGATATTCAGCAGTGAGATTTTCAGTTACAAAAACAGGACGCATATTTTCAGGGCCAAAAGGTGCAAACTGCTTTAAAATCCTAAAAAATTTACTTGTAATTTGGCTCAGACGAATTTTCAAATCTACTTCAATAGTAGGAACTAACTGTGTATCTTGAATCATCTCAGATACTTTTTCTTCAAAACGCAAACGAAAGGCATCAAGGTTGCCTCTAGGTAGTGTAAGTCCTGCAGCTTGTTGATGTCCTCCATATCGGAGGAGCAAATCAGCACAGCTTTCTAAGGCTTTGTATAGATTAAATCCACCTGCGGACCTTGCCGAGCCTACCAATAGACCATCTTCATCTTGAGAAAGAATAATCGTAGGGCGATAATAATTTTCTATACACCTAGCGGCAATGATGCCTAGCACGCCTTTGTGCCAATCCTCTTTAAACAAGACAGTAGAATTGAGAAACAACCCATCTTCTTGAGAAGTTTGTATCATTTCTATGGCTTCTTGGGTAGAAACCACATCTACTTCACGGCGTTGTTCATTGATTTGATCTATGATTTTGGCAAAATCATCTGCCTTAGATTTTTCGTGGGAGATAAGTAATTCTACAGCTTCTTTGGCATGTTTCATCCTCCCTACGGCATTGATACGAGGGCCAATGCTAAACACCAAATTACGAATATCTAGTGAGAGATCATCTTTAATACCTGCTGCCTGAATCAAGGCTTTTAGCCCTACACGAGGAGTATGATTAAGTTTTTGGAGTCCGTGGTATGCCAATACTCGGTTTTCACCCACCATAGGCACTATATCTGCCGCAATGCTGACTACTACCAAATCCATATATTCATACAAGCGATTAGGTTCTATCTGATTTTGCTCACAAAAAGCTTGCACCACTTTAAAACCAATGCCACAGCCTGATAAATGCTTAAAAGGGTAAAGGCAATCTTCTTGCTTGGGGTCTAATACGGCAAAAGCAGGAGGGATTATATCTCCAGGAAGGTGGTGATCACATATAATAAAATCAATGCCTAAATCTTGTGCATACTGCACTAGCTCGACAGACTTGATGCCACAATCTAGGGCAACTATCAAGGTAAAACCTTCTTCTTTTGCCCAATCAATGGCAATTTTAGAGATGCCATAGCCTTCCTTATGTCTATTGGGAATATAATAATCTAAATGATTGTAATAACCTTGCAAAAAACCATAGACTAGAGCTACAGCAGTAGTACCATCTACATCATAGTCTCCATAGATGAGTATTTTTTCTTTACTAGCCATTGCATTCTCAATGCGGCTGACGGCTTCTTTCATTCCTTTCATTAAAAAAGGGTCATGAAGTTCTGAAAGATTAGGACGGAAAAAAGATTTAGCACCTTCAAAGGTCTCTATTCCCCTTTGACCTAGTAACAAAGCAAGTGTAGGTTCTACATTGATTGCCTTTGCCAAAGCTTCCACCTCCGAAGAAGGGGGAATTGGTTTATAAATCCATTTTTTTTCCATACATTTACAAATGTAAGTATTTTCAATAATTATTCTCCGTAAAGTTCAATACTAAGCATTTAATATGACAAGAATATGGAAAATATGGCAAACTTTCTACCAAAAATATAAAAGCTATATGCAGGTAGATATGATTATGTACTTATTTTTGATTCTTTTTATTGCGTTTTTATTTCTGTTTTTTTCTTGATAATCGGTTTTCTGTATTTATTTGTTTAAGGGATGCTTTTAAAATAAATCACTCATTTAGTTTAAGTAGCGTTTTCATTATCAGACTCTTACAAACTAATAACTTATCATTTATACTCATCTCTTCCTAAGTGGGTTTGTCAAATTAATTCTTATAAGCACTTAGTCAAAATTAGTTTGTATTTTGATATTATTATAAAAAATTGATTATCAGTGTTTTGATAGAATAACTCATCACTTGAATCCTTCCTTTCCATCATTAATTCATGATTTATCCCTCAGATTACTTGGCATTGCTCAAAGGCTGTATATCTTTGCAGTGAAAAATTTACAAAAGCCTCTAAATTAACAAAAGAACAATTATTTATGCCTCTTCTATCCAATATTCTGACTGATACCAAGCTGACACTTGTAAGAGGAGATGTAGAACAAAGCATTGATTCTATTCATTTTGATTCTCGTGAGGTCAAGCCTAACTCCTTATTTGTAGCCGTAGTAGGCTTAAAAAGTGACGGTCATTCTTATATCTTGACTGCCATCAAATCAGGGGCGAAGGTCATTGTCTGTGAAACTCTACCTCCTAATCTCGTTAGTGGCGTTACTTACCTCCTTAGCCCTAACAGTGCCCAGACTTTGGGTAAAATCGCTGCTAATTTTTATGGAAATCCTTCTAAAAAATTAAAAGTAGTAGGTGTAACAGGTACGAATGGCAAGACAACTACTGCTACTTTATTATTTGAATTATTTCGTAAACTAGGGTATAGCTGTGGCTTACTCTCTACTGTCCAGAACCAAATTAATGAGGATATTCTGGCTACTAAATATACCACTCCTGATGCCCTACAGATGCAGACTTTGTTTGCACAGATGTACAAAAAAGGCTGTACGCATTGTTTTATGGAGGTAAGCTCACATGCACTTGCCCAAGAGCGTACTGCTGGAATTGAGTTTGCAGGAGCTGTTTTTACCAATCTTACGCATGACCACCTTGATTTTCATGGGACTTTTGATAATTACCTAAGTGCCAAGAAAAAACTATTTGATGAGTTATCTCCCAATGCTTTTGCCCTCGTCAATGTAGATGATAAAAGAGGAAGAGTTATGCTACAAAACTGCAAAGCTAAGAATCAAAAAACGTTTTCGCTTCGCAGTCCTGCTGATTTTAAGGCACGATTATTAGAAAACACCTTGCAAGGCTTATTGCTAGAGATTCACCAAAAAGAGGTTTGGTTTAGATTGATTGGTGATTTTAATGCTTATAATTTACTAGGTGTTTGGGGAGCAGCACTTCTTTTGGAAGAAAACGAAGAAGATGTGCTCACAGAGCTATCTGGGCTAAAAGCTGCACCTGGGCGTTTTGAGCAAGTGATTTCTTCACAAGGAATTACTGCTATAGTGGATTATGCACACACCCCTGATGCCCTAGAAAATGTACTTAAGACTATTTGGGATTTGAAGGGAACAGGACAAAAAATAATTACAGTAGTAGGTTGTGGCGGTGATCGTGATAAAACAAAACGTCCTTTGATGGCAAAAATAGCTTGTCAGTTGAGTGATGTCATTTTACTTACTTCTGATAATCCAAGAAGTGAAGAACCTGAGCAAATCTTGAAAGACATGCAAGCAGGTGTGCCATCTAGTGATAAAGAGAAAGTAAATGTAATCATTCTAAGGGAAGAGGCTATCAAGGAAGCTTGCCGAATCGCTACTGCAAGAGATATTATTTTGGTGGCAGGCAAAGGACACGAAACCTATCAAGAGATTCAAGGAGAGAGATTTGATTTTGATGATAGACTTCTCTTACAGAAATATTTATAAAAACCGAATTATACTAAATTTACAAAGCATTTAGTGAGTGATGAGTAATGAGATATAAGTGATGTATTTTGGTACTTTACTTATAATTACTTAGGGAATCCCTAAAAATTAAATTATCTTTTACTCTAATATAAATCTTTGATTTTCAGTATATTAGCTAATAACTTATTATTAATAACTAATCACTTATGTTATACTATTTTTTTGAATACCTAGATCGTGAATTTCATATTGCAGGTGCTAGTGTATTCCAATATATTTCTTTTAGAGCAGGATTAGCTACCCTTTTTTCTTTATTGATAGGAGCTATTTATGGGCGAAAACTGATTGATGTGCTCAAAAATTTTCAAATCAAAGAAAAAAATAGAGAACTTGGTTTGCCTGGTGAGGAGATGAAAGAAGGTACACCTACGATGGGTGGTTTGATTATCATTGCTTCTATAGTCATTCCGACTTTACTATTTGCACGGCTAGACAATGTATATATCATCTTATTGCTCATCTCAACGGTTTGGCTAGGGTTGATTGGTTTTTTGGATGACTATACCAAATTACTCAAAAAGAAGGAAAGCTGGCTCGTTGGAGATAGAGGTATCAAAGGAAGATATAAGATTTTCGGACAGATTATCTTGGGACTTGTCGTAGGACTTACCTTGTATTTTAATGAAAATGTAGTGGTTCGACAATACCAAAACCCTCAAACGGGCATCTATGAAAGTGTGGTGAGTGCGGAGGCTACGAATTACAGAGATGTGAAAACTTCTATCTCTACCATTCCTTTTTTAAAAAATAATGAGCTAGATTATAGTTACTTTGCCAAGTTTGGAGGCGTTGATTTGACGTGGCTTTTGTATGTGTTGATTGTGATTTTTATCGTTACTGCAGTTTCTAATGGTGTCAATATCACCGATGGTCTAGATGGTCTGGCAGGTGGCACAAGTGCGATTGTGAGTATCACGCTGGCTATTTTGGCGTATGTCTCTGGTAACTTGGTGTTTGCTAACTACCTTAATATTATGTATATCCCCAACTCTGGGGAGCTGGTTATTTTCTGTACGGCACTGACGGGGGCTTGTATTGGCTTTTTGTGGTACAACTCTTATCCTGCACAGATTTTTATGGGAGATACTGGCAGTCTGACCTTAGGAGGGATTATAGCCGTCTTGGCTTTTTCTATTCGCAAAGAGATGTTGATTCCTATTTTGTGTGGTATTTTCTTGGTTGAAAATCTCTCTGTGATTATCCAAGTGAGTTATTTTAAATACACCAAACGCAAATACGGTGAAGGAAGACGCATCTTCAAGATGTCGCCATTGCACCATCATTATCAGAAATTAGGCTATCACGAAGTAAAGATTGTCAATCGCTTCTGGATTGTAGGGATTATGCTCGCTATCTTGACGCTTGCTACGCTGAAGTTGAGGTAGTTTAAGTGCTTGCTCATCTTATATGGAAGAGTTTGCTTGAATAACTATATTTGTTAGCAGGTGAGGATTCAATACTTTGGATGTAAAAAATCTCAAAGGCTTTGGACACATGTGTTTGGTGTCGAAATGGCTAAACATAGGTTTTGTGATTTGTGTTGAATAGCCATTCCTAAAACACAAACCACGGAGGGGGATTTATATTGTTCAGAAATGAATAAATCAAAAAATTTCTTGAAACTAAATTAAATAGTCATTTTTAAAGTGCCAATTACGGAGTAATGATAAGTTTTTTCGTCCTTTTTTCATACTGAGCCTGCGAAGTATCTTTCAGAATTTTCCCCACTGCGTTTCGGAATGACAAGGTTTTTCAGTGGACGTGGTCAAATAACAGTATCACTCTTTTTGCTACAGAATAGGCAAAGAGATTGTTACAAGGAAAATTTTATTTTCATTGTAAGTTTTGAGTCTTCTGCAGAAGACTCATATTTCAAAGTAGCTAGATTTCCTAAACTGCCTTGAGCCATACACTTTATGGTGTAATGCCTTATTTTGCGTCTTTTGCTGCACAAGTGCTAATTCTAAATGGTGCATAAAGGGGACAGAAACTAATTAAGCTCGTTAAGAGAAAAACTCCAGCCAATACCATCAGTACAATCCCTACAATGCCTGAAACTGTTCCTGTAAAATAAAGAATCCCAGCGATGATAGCAATTATTATTCTAATAATCTTATCTAATGAACTCATATTCTTTTTCATATCTTTAAAAATCAAAATATCCTTTGTATTATTGCAATACAGAGCTAGTGATACTTAAAGTGTGATAAACTGGCTTTAATCATTACTCTCCAATAATTTTGATAGACTCTGTGCTTTGTACTTCTTTTCTTAGATAGAAGTCTGTGAGACAGTAAATCTATCAATCAGTCTCATCAGTTTTTAGTAGAACTGAGGATAAGACTTATTTTAGCCTTTTCTTTCATATATCAACACATCCAAAGGAATTTTTAAATGGTTGAAGCATTTAGTAAATCATAAAACTGTGGTATAGACTTTTAAATTAAAATAATGATGTGATTAGGGTTAGGGTTTAAGAAAACAAAGCCCCCGAATTTGTTTGTGGGCTTTGTTTTTTAATCTCTTGAAAAATATGAGGATATTTATTTTTTATTCTTCATCTCATTATTGATGTAGTGGTCTAGGCAAATACTTCTTTGAGATGAATAGGGGTGAGTACGCATCAGCACATCAAAATCTTGGGGCATAGAGCTTTTACCCTCCAAGGCTTCTAATTTAGTAAAAAAGTTTTTGCCTTTACTCGGGTCATATCCTGCCTTCCAAGCAAGGTAAGCTCCTTCTCTATCTGACATATACTCATCTACTTGCCCAAAAGGTGTACCTAAAATAGCTTGACCTTGGTCTATCACTCCTGCATAATCTCCGACTTCAAAAAAATCTGCCCAAGATTGAATCGTGATGCTACGCTTTACATTTCTGATACAATGCTCCAAATCTACATGCCCTACTTCATGACCAATGATAAAAGCCAGTTCATCATCACTCTCTACCCACTTCATGATGCCAGTAGTTACAAATAAATGCCCACCTGCTACTGCAAAAGCATTGATAAGCTCATCATCCTCTATGAGATGGATATCGTATTTAATCTCTTTTCGCTTGACATTGGCAGTGATTTTAGAAAGGATTTTTTCTAATTTTTTCTGACGAGAATCATTGGGAAGAAGCTTGAAAGATTCTGACATATACTCTAGCATCTGGTCTCCTACTTCCTCCTCTTGCTCAGGAGTAATGCTTATAAAGCTCCAAGCCCAGTCACCAATCCACTGACCAGCTTGAAGGGTTTGAGTGATGTAAGTAGAATCACATTGGGCTTGTGCTGAAAAAGCACCTAAAGACCCGAAATAAGCAATTAAAATGAATATTATTTTTTTCATGGCAAACAAGTTTTTTGAGATTTAACGTGTTTTATCGAAAGTATTGATACAAATCATCTGTTAAATGTGCGTTAAGTGATGAGTTATAAATAATGAGTTATCCCATTAAAATACTGATAACCAGTTTTTTATAGAAATATCAAAAGGCAAACTAATTTTGACCATCTACTTAAGGAAACGCACATTCAAGTTTTAAATGCAACTTTATTGTGCGATTTATAACACTAGCCATAATTGTATCTTTTTCTAGGTCTGTTATTTAGAATGTCTTCAACTTGTTTTATAAACTCATCTGTTAGTTCACTAAAATCAGTTTTCTTTGTATGAAATGTCTGCGACTTGCCATTTAAAAGTATAATCATATCAATTACTTCTTCATCTTTATCAAAGAGTAACTCATCCTTCTTAAGCTCGTGATAGACACTTTTCTGAGCTAGCCATTGAAGAGAGGTTTCAGGCACAGATTCTAAGAGAGGAAACTGTCTTAGTTGAAATAATATTTCTGCATCAGAGTGACTTTTCATGGGATATAAATTGTATTGAATTGATAGATTACCTAGTAAAATTAGCAAAAAATATAATGGCGACAAAATTTGGGATACATAGTAAAAGAAGGTTATATGTTTTGACAATTATAAATAAATCCAATCAATCTTCAAAAATTTAAAACAATGAGATTCAAATTGTGTTGAAGCTTTATACTTTGGGTATAATAGCTTTAGCTATTTTTACTTACACCACTCTTTTAACGCCTATTTTTTAATATAACTTAGCCCTGATGTAGCTATAGTGTTCGCTATGCAAGATGAAAAAAAACTAATAGCTGGATGCCAAAAAGGCAAACGAAGAGTACAAAAACAATTGTATGATTTATATAGTAAATCTATGTTTGTAGTATCTTTGCGTTATGCCAAAGGACACTTAGAGGCAGAAGACATTCTTCAAGAAGCATTTATAAAGGTTTTCGAAAAAATAAATAGCTTTAAAGGAGAGTGCCCTCTTGAATTTTGGATAAAAAAAATTGTAATCAATACGGCACTTAATCACGAACGCAGTAAACTCTATCAATATCCTGCTTATGATGTTATGGAGATGGACAACATGTTGCCCGATGCTGAGATTACACTTTCTAACTATAATTTTAAAGAGCTTTTGGCAATGATTCAGCAACTACCCGAACGTTGTCAAGTCGTCTTTAATCTATATGCTATTGAAGGTTATCAACATAAAGAGATTGCAGAAATGCTAGAAATTACTGAAGGTACTTCTAAATCTCAATATTCGAGAGCTAAATTATTATTACAAGAAATGATAAAAAAGCACGAAACTGTGCAATGAAAGAAGAAGAAGAGGAAGATAAGTTTGCCAATGAATGGCGTAAGGCATTTGAAGATGTAGAAGCATCTCCAAGTCCTGTAGTTTGGTCTGAAATAGAAAGCAGTCTAAATGGAAGGGCAATAAGCTGGCTGAAACGCCGTGCTTTATACTTTATAATTCCCTTATTTTTAATAGTTGAGTCGGCTACTATTTACTCCTCTCTATATTCCACTCAAAAAAATAAAGGGGAAGGAGAAATGGCAGGAATAGAAAATATCCAATCAAATCTATCTGAAAATAAAAGTAAATACTCAGGTCAGCAAAACACTAACTCATCTCAGTCGGAGGGAGAAGATGGAAATGTAAACTCATCTCAAAGTCAAGATACTCAATCATCTGATAATGAGATAGATTTAGAAAAAAATTCTAACTCTTTGAAGAAAAATGATAGTACCCTTTTGAATAATGAAGGTCAAAACCCTCCTTATGAAAAAGATAAAAGGCTACTGAAACAATCATCAATCAATAAAAATATTTTACCCATCTCTGAGCAAGAGAATGTGAAAAATAATTTATCTAACGTCAATTCAAAAGATAATCAACCATCAAGAATTATTAGCAACATAGACTATTTAGAAAATTTATCTTGGTATTATTTGCTTGATAAGCCTTTGAGTGGATTAGCACCAGACTCAGTAACAGTAAATACTGAATCTTTTTTGCTGGCTAAAAGAGGAAGACTCGGGATAGAAGTGATGGCAGGTATTGAGGTCATGGATGCAAATCTCCAAAATGACTATGATGGTTATCTAAGTAAATATTTAGAGACACATGAGTTACAAAATGTAGATGCACAAGGTTTTTTTAATGGTTTAGTAGAGCGTGAAAAAACCAAAACTTCGTACTCTTTGGCTGCTAGAGTAATGTATGATTTATCTTCTCGTTGGCAGCTTAGAAGTGGAGTTATGTATCATCATTGGCAATCTGTACGCACTACCAATGCACTTTTTTTGAATGCAGTAGAGGATGATTTTTATGCCTTTACCAACAACCTGAGTGAAGGAAATATTGAAAACACCAATTTTGCACGAGCCATTACAAGCCATCCGAGTTATGACTCTCAAAATAATAATCGGATGAGTTTAGAGCAGTTTAATGAAGGTCAAAATGCCACCATACAGAATACTTCACATTATCTAAAAATACCTTTGGAGATAGGATATACCTTTGCACCTCAAAGCAGACTCTCACATACTCTGTGGCTGGGTGCTAGTATGGATATATTTTTAGCGAGTCGAAATGAGGAGTCTAAGATTACGCAAAACATAAAACTGACTGCCAAAAACCCTGGCACATATCGCAGTATATCTTCTAGTCTGACGCTGAGATGGCAAAGCAAATATCAAATAAATAAGCATTGGAGCTTTTTTGTAGAACCTTTCTTTGAAAAAGGACTAATTAATTATACCAAATCAAATACTTATACAAGACTCCGACCACAAAATTATGGAGTAGGAATTGGAGGACAATTTAGATTCTAAGGTTTTTTACCACGAAGAACACTTAAGTTCACGAAGGTTCTTTATAAAACCTTGAGTGCTTCTTCGGCTTTTTGGCGAGTTTCTGGATCTAGATTAGGGTCTTTGAGCAGTTTTTTGAGGGTTTCACTGCTATTTTTGATTTTATACTTTACCAATAAATCTATGATAGCCATTTGTATAGAAGCATCTTGCTCTTCTTCTAATATTTTCAACAGTAGTTTTTGAGTATCTTCTTTCTGAATTGTTTTTTCTAACTTGTGTAATTCTTGAATAGGCTCAACATAAGGGTTCATTATCCAAAGACTTTCATCAACATTTAATGTATCAGTTCCTTCCTTGCTTTCGCCTAATTTGGGAGCAGATGTTTGATTATTTAGGCCAAAGGGTGAAAGTCCAACATTATTAATGTTATCAGACTTAGGATTAGTGGCATCAGTGAGCATATTCTTTTCACTTTTTGATTGTCTTTCTTTTTTCTTTTTTTCTTTTTTTCTTCCCAAATTTTGTGAACTCAATACGTCCTTATCTCCACTATAGATGCGTTCAGTTCTAGGGTTTAGGTTTCTTGTATTATTACTTCTTTTCATCTGAGTAGAAGTTACTTCTTCTTCCACTACTTCTATATCACTCATTACAGGTGCTTCACTATATTCATCTTCTGCCATTTCTTTGTCTTGTACCAATGGCTTATTGAGCGAGTTTTCATTACCTTTATTTTTTGAAGGGATAGCTTTGCCTGCTTTTTCGCTTTTTTTCTCTTGTGAATAAGCATAAGTTGGTTTTTTCTCAGGCTTAAGTTCTAATTGTTTCAGTGTTTTTGTGAGTGATTCTTCTTGTACTGTACTATCAGAAGCATCTGCCATCTCAGTTGCTTCTTCTTCAGATTCTGTAAAGATTTGCTCTTCACTTTGCTTGCTGTCATTTTCCAAAGGAGTTTCCATGCTCATCTGATCACTAGAAGCAGTGTCTCCACCTCCGAAGATAAATAACTGAGAAGACCAGTAACCTGTAAAAAATATCAAGGCAATAGAAACTACTAAGACTAATCTTTTAGTCCAGAAAGACTGTAAGAAGGCAGCCCAGAAGCTTATTTTCTCATCCTTCTTCTCTTCTGCTTTGGCTTTGTTGAGCATCGCATAGAAGTCCATCTTCATGGAAGGAGCAGGCTCTTCTAAAGGAATTTCTTGAGTATATTCTAAGGTAGTCCGAAGCTCATCTAGTTCTTCTTCAAACTCAGGATGTTGCTTTAAGTAAGCTCGAATACGGTACTCAGTAGCTTCTTCGGCTTGTCCTTTGATAAAATCAATTAAATATGGTTCAATTTCTTCGTATTTCATTTTCTTATGCCGTTTATTAGCCAACAAACACGCAATTCATTATTAATTTTTTTTGATGTATGTAGTACCATCTTTATATCAGACAATCAGTACTTTTTATGAAAAATATCTTTAAGGGCTTTTAAGGCTCTATGGACTTTGACCCTTGCGGAGTTTTCAGTGATTTCAAATATTTTAGCTATTTCTTTGTATTCTAGTTCTTCTAACTGGCTCAATACCAATATTTCTCTTTTGTCATCAGGCAATTGGTTAAGAGACTCGTGCAAAATACGGACTTGCTCTTCTTGCTCCAATTCTTGTCCTCCTTGATGAGAGAGGCTTAGATTTCGGTCTGGGTTTACATCTTCCAAAGAATCTGTATTGAGTTTTCTTTTTTTAAACTCATCTGTTTTTACATTTCGAGCGATTCTATAAAACCAAGCCTTAAAAGGCGAGCCTTCTTTGTAAGAATGTTTATATTTCAAAATCCGTTCAAAAACCATTTGCACCAAATCTTCACTCAAATCTTGATTGCCTGTGGTGCGAAGATAAAAATTATACAATCGCACATGGTAGCGTTCAAAGAGCAAACCCAGTTGTTCTAGTTGCCCTTGTGAGACCTTTAACATGATATGTTCATCAGAAAGTGAATGCACGTGCTTTTCTAATTTTATTTTTATTTCGTAACTATCCGTTTGTATTGCTTCTTATCTAGGCTTACTAGATAATGTGTGTTTTATTAC
>JBBRUH010000136.1:0-12310 GCA_038248005.1 Cytophagales bacterium
CTTATAAGACCTTGATGGATTTTGGTGTGTAGTGCAGTCAGTTAAATTCTAATACTGAGTAACTTGGGGCATCGCCCCAAGTTTTAATATTCAAGCCTTTCAGGCTATTTTATATAGTTGTGAGAGCTATGACAGTTATTAATTCTTAATTGACTTCACTAGACACCAAAATCTTCGCAGGTGGGACACCTTGCGAAGTGGTATATTTTCCGACAAAATCACCAAAATGTAACACTAGCGATACTGCTCTAAGGCACGGACAGCACTAGGCCCTAAGTGTTTTAGCAAGATTTTACGGTATTCGGGAGATTTCACAAAACGATTAGATGCAAAAAACTCATTCCAAATCGGTATCCAGTCTGTACTTTTAGGCATAATGATTCCAAAATCTTCTTCTTTCCTATCTCCAGCAGAATGTCTCTTGACGGGTGCATTGTATTTGAGTGCCTCAGCATAATAGTTAAAGTCTAGACTAGTAAAAGAACGGTTGTCTCCAGCTACCTTTGAAAGTGCAGCACCACTACTTGGAAGATACACAATGGATAAGGTAGGCATATACTTCTGTTTGATTTCTAAAATTATTTTTTCGTTGGTAGTCCCTTTAACGGTATAGGCAGTCATTCCTTTAAATTGAGTGCCTATGCTACTCAGATTTGTTAAGGTAGGGACTGTCTGATGCGTGATGATAAAAGATAAATTATTGATAAATGGTGGAGTAAAACCATAGCTAAGTTTGCGTTCGTTGGTAATGGTAATATTGCCCAATCCAAAAACGCCTCCTTGCCCAGTTCTGATGCCTTCCATAAATTGGCTGAACAGACTTTCAGGCATTACTTGTGCTTTTAAGACAATACCCTTAGTATTTTTGACATAGTCGATGAATGATTTGACGATGTCAAAACAAACCCCGTCTAGGTGTCCTTGTGTATTACGAAAGGTAAGTCCAGGAGCATTGATATATGCAACCGTAATGGTTCCAGTCTTTTTTTGCTGTACTTCAGCCCAAGTATCGCCTTTTAATTGGTTAGTTTGTGGGGGTGAATGTCCCATTAAAATAATCAAACTAAAAAACCAAAATAGGTTCAAAAAATTAACTCTAGTCATAAGAATAAGATTTAAAAGTTTAGCCAAAAATTTTATTTGCTAAAATACGAAGATGTCTTAACTTATAAAAGAAAAAAAATCAAATATCTAAAACTAATTTTGCTTTCTGGTAAAAAAAAACTCTTTTCTGATAGGTTTCCTCTATTTTTTGACATAATTCGTCTTCTGGAAGCTGATAAAGTGGACGATGCTGATTTTTGAGAAGACGATCTACCAATGCAGGAATTGATAAATTTATCCAAATACTCAAACTATGAGCATTGATGTATTCCATATTTTCAAAAAAGCATGGAGTTCCTCCACCCGTAGCGATTACTACTTTGGGCTGCTCAAGAGCTGTGAATAAAGCTTTCTGCTCGGCTTTTCTGAAATAGTCCTCTCCTTGGTGGGTAAATATTTCAGGGATGTTTACATTTTCTTGCTCCACAATCAAATCATCCAAATCTATGAATGAATACCCTAATTCTTTAGCCATTTTTTTACCTATGGTGCTTTTTCCAGAAGCAGGCATTCCTATCAAACTAATTCGCATTTTAATGAGGTATGAGATATAAATTCTTAATTACCAGATAATGAGCATTTTAATAGCTACTAATGATTGGTTTATTCTTAGTGTTTTAAAAAAAATTAGTAATTGATAGACTTTCCAAGTTTTTGAAACTTGGAAAGTCTTATCAATCCAGAAAGTCTAACTTATTTTTACTCTATTTTAAGTCCCATGTTATAAAAGGCAAAAGCCCAAATATCAGCCCATTGCTCTATTTGCTTAGAAGTAGGCGTACCTGCCCCGTGTCCAGCTTCGGTTTCTATTCGGATAAGTACAGGGTTTTTTCCTGTGTGGTACTCTTGCAAATTCGCCACAAACTTAAAGGAATGCCCAGGTACTACTCTATCATCATGGTCGCCAGTAGTTACCATTGTGGCAGGATATGTCGTATTGGGTTTTACATTATGGACAGGTGAGTAACCCTTTAAGTAGTCAAACATTTCTTTGGAGTCGTCTGCTGTGCCATAATCATAAGCCCAGCCAGCACCTGCCGTAAATTTATGGTAGCGAAGCATATCCATCACACCCACTGCCGGGAAAGCTACTTTGGCTAAGTCAGGTCTTTGAGTCATAGTAGTCCCTACGAGCAGTCCTCCATTAGAACCACCTGCAATGGCAAGGTGCTCAGAATCAGTATATTTTTCTTTGAAAAGATACTCAGCCGCTGCGATAAAATCATCAAATACATTTTGCTTTTGCATCTGTGTGCCTGCTTTATGCCATTCTTCACCATATTCTCCTCCTCCTCTGAGGTTAGGCTGTGCATAAATTCCTCCATTTTCTAGCCATACCAAGCGAGTGATGCTAAAGCTAGGTGTGAGGCTTACATTAAAGCCACCATAGGCATAGAGATACGTAGGGTTCTTACCATTGAGTTCGATTCCTTTTTTATAGGTAATAAACATGGGTACTTTAGTGCCATCTTTGCTATTATAAAAAACCTGCTTGGTTTCGTAGTTTTCTGGGTTAAAGTCAATCTTAGGTTTCCAATACAAATCAGATTTACCTGAGACAATGTTATATTTAAAAATAGCAGAAGGATAAGTAAAAGAAGTAAATGAGTAATAAAGCTCTTTGTCAGTTTCTTTTCCTCCGAATCCGTCTGCAGTGCCTAAGCCTGGCAACTCAATGGTTCTTTCTAATTTACCTTTTCGGTCATATTGCTTCACCTCAGTTTTGGCATCTACTAGGTAACTTGCAAATATCTTTTTACCTGCTGTAGAGGCGGAAAGCACATTCTCAGTTTCAGGGATAAGGTCTTTCCAAGTGCTAGACACTGGATTTTTAAAATTAGTCTCCACAATGCGTTGCTTCGGTGCATTGAGATTGGTATAAATTAGAAGACGTTCTCCTTCATTGTCTAGCACATATTGCTCACTTTTAAATCCTTCTACGATGGGAATAATCTTGCTGTTGGGCTTCGATAAATCTTGAATGTATAGCTCATTTCCACTGGTGCTTTCAGAAGCAGAAATCACCAAAAATCGCTCGTCTTCTGTCAAAGAAGCTCCTACATAGCGTCTGGGCATAGCCTCACCCCCAAAGATTAATTTATCTTCGCTTTGCGGAGTACCTAATTTATGGTAATACAGTTTGTGGAATTGAGTTTTGGCAGTAAGGTAGTTTTCATCTTTGGGGCGGTCATAACTGCTGTAATAAAAGCCTTCTTTGCCTTTCCAGCTTACTCCGCTAAATTTTACATCTATGAGTTTATCCTCTATGAATTCACCTGTTTTGGTATCCATCAAAAAAATCTCTCTCCAATCAGAACCTCCAGTAGAAGTCAGATAGGCAAATAGACTTCCATCTTTGGTAAAGGCTGTACCACCGAGTGATACTGTGCCATTGTCAGAGAGTTTGTTGGGGTCAAGAAAAACTTCTGGTTTGCCCTCTAAGCCCTTCTTGCGATAAAGTACATATTGATTTTGTAAGCCATCATTTTTATAAAAATAGTAATATTCTCCGTGCTTATCGGGTGAGCCTACTTTTTCATAATCCCAAAGTTTTCGCAGACGTTCTTCTATCTTTTCACGATATGGGATTTGAGTCAGATAACTCCCTGTAACCTTATTTTGAGCTTCTATCCATGCTCTAGTCTCAGGCGTATCGGTTTCTTCTAGCCAACGGTAGGGGTCGGCTACTTTCACACCAAAATATTCATCTACTTGGTCTCCTTTTTGAGTGTTGGGATACTCTATGTTTTGTGCTTGTGTCATCATACTTATCAGAATAAAGGCAAAAATGCCTATCAATACAGTTGTTTGTTTCATGGTTTTGAGTATTAGTGATAATTTAATTCATTGTTTCTCAAAAATAGTGAATTTTTAGATTAACTCTATATTTCATATCTTTGGTTGATAGTGAAGACTTTTGATAATTAATAATAAATTGCCTGACACTCAGTTCGTATCTTAACTAACCGAAATAGCAAGTAGTTTGTGAAGATATGAAACACGGAGTTGAGTGAAGATACGAACCACGGAGTTAATGGTCAAAGTTAGTTTGCATTTTAATCTTGTTATAAAAAAATTGGTTATCCGCATTTTACTATGATAACTAGAATTGTTACTTATTGATTTTTAGTTACTTACACAAATTTTCATTTGAAAATCTTAGAATAACGAGCTTTATTGTCTAATATAAGTGTTTTTTGTAAGCAATTTTCTATGTTTCCTATGTATCTATGTGGTTATAAAAAAATTAAAGTGTTGATAACCAGTTTGTAACAAATTTACTCATTACTTATCTCTCATTTATGATGAATAAACCTTTCTCACTTATCACTAGGCTTACTGCGAATATAAAAATTCTCTTTCTCATAGACAGTCTAGGAGCTTTTTTGACAGCGTTTTTTTTATATGGCATTTTAGCTCAGTTTGAAGCTATTTTTAAGATGCCAAAGCAAGTACTCTATATGCTATCTCTGATGGCTTGTGGATTTAGTATTTATTCATTTTCTTGCTATTACTTCCTTTTTGGCAAAACTTCTATCAATTGGCGACCCTATCTCAAAGTTATTCTCACTGCCAACAGTCTATACTGTTTACTTTCACTAGGATTGATGCTTTATTTTTATCAAAGACTCGCTGTATTGGATATTATTTATTTTTCAATTGAGATTGTAGTCATCATCATGTTGGTATTTGTAGAGGTAAAAGTACTTATGAGATAGGCTCTACTTTTCTAAGTTGCGAGTTCTAAAGAAATATCAATCTATTTCAGAACAGGACAGGTACGAACACAAAACAACTCATCACTTAATTGTATTTATTTGGTGTATTTAAAACTTGAATGTGTGTATCTTTTCAGGCTTTCACTCGTTTTTAATGTAAATTAATCTTATACAAATATGTCAAAATCTATTTTATTTACTTTTCTCCTTTTAATCTCCTCAGGATTTTTATTTGCCCAAAATCAAACTAGTACAGAAACTATTACAGCAAACTCAGAAGAAACCATCACAGGTACTTTAGAAAAACGCCCTTGGTCTAAAAGTTTAGAAAGTTACTGTGCTCAAGGGAGTGACTATTATTGTCTAGTAGAAACAGATACTGGCAAAGAATGGGTACTTGAAGCCCTAGGTGGTAAAAATACTAATAATAAGTTTGTAAATAAAAAAGTATCTATCATAGGAGTAGTTTCTACCAAAACTATTGAAACTACCTCAAGCAATAATCCCAAAGAAATCTCCCAGAGACCTGTAAGCTCTGACCCCGTTACAGGAGAAAGTAGAGAAGAAGCCTTTACTTGTACAGTCTTCATTGTAAAAAAAATCACCCGTTTAAAATAGTTTCCCATCTCTGATTAAACCTTTTAAGAAGGGATGAGTCTATATTTGTGTATTAACCATAAAATAATAAAAAAACGATTATGAAAAAGCAATTTGTTATAACTTTCTTACTAAGTTTAGTTGTCTGTATGAGTGCATTTGCTCAACGTGGCGGTTTTCGCCAAGGTGGTGATGGAGAGCCTCGCACTGCTGCCGAGCGTGCTAATGCTCAAACCAATGCCCTTGAAAAGAAACTAGGATTGAATGCCGATCAAAAGGGCAAAATCTATGAAATCAACTTGACTGCTGCTAACAGAAATGAAGAACTTCGTGCTAGTATGCGTGACCAAAGTGCTGACCGTGAGACATTCCGTGCATCTCGTGTAGAAAACGAAAAAACCCGTGATGCTTCCATAGAAGGACTTCTTACACCTGAGCAAAAAGTAAAATATACTGAATTGAAAGAAGCTCAAAAAGAAAAAATGGAAGAACGCAAAGAAAACCGCAAAGAGCTTAAAGGAAAAGGCAAACTTAAAAAAGCCGATGATGATGATGACAACGATGATAACTAAGTCTTTATAAAACACTGATTAAAAGCCTTTTGTGTATTTCACAAAAGGCTTTTTTTATGCTAAGTAAATGTTTCAGGCTTCAAAAACTTATACATCTCTATATTTATACTCGCAGCTTCCTCATATTGAAGGAAGTGTCCTCCTTTATCATATAATCTCAATATGCAATTAGGAATCTGTGCTACTGCTCGTTCAGCTATTTTTTGAGTGCTTTCGTGATTGGTCAATGGATTGGGGATTAATTTATCCTGTTTCCCAAAACATACCAATACAGGCATTTGGAGTAACTTTAGCTCATCAAATACTGGATGATTGAGCATGCTTTGTGAAGACCTCACTAAGACTTTAAGTAGATTGGGATTGCCTGTAAGAGAATAAAAATCTCTACTAAACTCTTGTAGCTTGGCATATTCTTTTTCGTCTAAGTCAAAGAAAAAATCTTTGAGATTAAACCAATGCTTAAAATACTGAGCAGTATTAAAAACACTCGAGCTAATCATATTACTTAAGAAAAACCTTTCGGAAGCATCAAAGGTCTCAAAACCCGCAGGAGCTATCAATACAAGCTCTGATACCAAAGTAGGATTTATCAAAGCAAGTCTTACTGAAATCTGCCCTCCCATAGAATGCCCTACTAAGCTAACTTCTTCTAAGCCTAATTTTTGGATAAATGATTGAATCGTTCGAGCATAAAACTCCATCGTAAATGGATAATCGCCTGAGCTAGAAAGCCCATGACCTGGTAAATCCAATGCAATACAGGTAAAATACTTTTGTAGTCTTTCAATGTTTCGCTCCCAGATAGACAAAAAACCTGCAAAGCCATGTACAAATAAAAGCATCTTAGAACCACTTCCTACTTGAACATAAGCTATTTTTTGTCCTTCGTCAAGTGTAAGCGTTCTGACAGGATAGGGATAATCACTATGAATGACCATTTATAAATGACTCTTTAATTCACGAAGTAATTTATTAGAAAACACAAACTCATTAAGTTCTTCTACCTCTGAGCGAGCTATTTCTTTGTTATTCCCTTCCCAGAGTTTATGTCCTTCATATAGAAACATGATATGTTCGCCTATCTCCATCACTGAGTTCATATCGTGGCTCACTATGACGGTAGTCGTATTGTATTCGTGAGTGATTTCTTGTATCAGATTATCAATCTTAATGGCAGTCAGAGGGTCAAGTCCAGAGTTAGGCTCATCCACAAATAGGTATTTTGATTGTAAGACGATTGCCCTTGCGATGCCTACCCTTTTTTGCATACCTCCACTTATCTCAGAAGGCATTTTAGTAGCCGCATTGCTTAGCCCCACTCTCTCTAAGCAAAAATCTACACGTTCTCTCTTTTCTACTCGGCTCATGGTGGTAAGCATGTCTAGTGGAAACATCACGTTTTGCTCTACGGTCTTAGAGTCAAACAAGGCTCCTCCCTGAAAGAGCATTCCGATTTCACGCCTGATTTCACGCTTAGTATCACGGTCTCCTCTCGTAAACTCACGTCCTTTATAAAATACATTTCCTGTATCAGGCATAATCAAGCCTACAATACACTTAAGCAAAACACTTTTACCTGTGCCACTTGCCCCGATAATCATATTGGTCTTGCCTTGGTAAAAAGTACCGCTGATGCCCTTTAGAACTTCTTTTCCACTGAAGGCTTTTTGGATGTTTTCAATCTCAATCATAAGCGAAGTTAATCATTTTAAAATTATACACCAACCGATTTTAAACGAAATGCTTCTCAAATAAATGTATTTGTTTATTTTTGTGCCTTATCATTTTTGTAAAACAAATTAAATTTATATGACCCCTAAAGAATTTTTATTCAAATACCTTAATAATCCCTCTCCTACTGGCTTTGAAAGTGCTGGTCAAAAAATTTGGCTAGATTATATTCGCCCTTATATTGATGAATACATTGTAGATACTTATGGCTCAGTGATAGGTGTAGTAAATCCTCAGGCAGCCTATAAAGTAGTGATAGAAGCACATGCAGATGAGATTTCGTGGTTTGTAAATCACATCACAGATGATGGTTATATTTATGTCATCCGTAATGGAGGTTCTGATCCTATCATTGCACCTTCTATGCGTGTAAACTTACATACCAAAAAAGGAATGGTCAAAGGCATCTTCGGTTGGCCTGCTATACACGTGCGTTCTGGCTCTGAAAAAGATGATCCTAAGCCAGATATGAAAAATATTTTTATTGACTGTGGCTGTAGTACTAAGGCAGAAGTAGAAGAAATGGGAGTCCATGTAGGCACTGTAGCTACTTTTGTAGATGAACTGACTGAGTTAAATGAAAAATACTATGTAGGACGTGCTTTAGATAACCGTATAGGTGGTTATATGATTGCTCAAGTTGCACGTATGCTACATGAGAATAAAAACAAACTAGATTTTGGCTTATACATCGTTAATTCAGTACAAGAGGAAATTGGCTTGCGTGGTGCTGAGATGGTTACGCAACGCATCAAGCCCAATGTAGCTATTGTTACAGATGTTTGCCATGATAGCTACTCACCACTGGTATATGACAAAAAACGTGATGGAGCTATTAAATCAGGCAGTGGGCCTGTGATTACGTATGCACCTGCCGTACAAAATAATCTACGTGATATGATTTTAGAAGTAGCTGACGATAAAAAAATACCTTATCAGCGTATGGCTTCCTCAAGATATACAGGCACTGATACAGATGCTTTTGCTTATTCTAATGGTGGAGTTGCTTCTGCTTTGATTTCTTTGCCTCTCAAATATATGCACACTACCGTAGAGATGGTGAGCAAGGAAGATGTAGAAAGTGTCATCCAACTTATCTACGAGACACTATTGCATCTTAAAGATGGACAAGATTTTAGGTATTTTAGCTAAGACTTGGACAAAAAAGCAAACTCAAAAGGTTTGCTTTTTTTATGAAAATTTATTAAGATTTTGCATATTATTAATAATTAAGAAATAATATATACATTTATTTTAACCAAAGCACTCATTATCAATAACTTAATAACCCAATAATTAATAACTTATAACTAATCTCTTACTTAGTTAAGACGACTGCCAGTAAAAGTAGAAATATTTAGGCTGATTTTGGGAGTATATTCATCCTAATCTCTGCTGATCGATAAATATATTTCTTCAACTTTTAAGAAGTTTGGATTTAACAAAAAAATCTATCTATCGGGCTGGGATTTTATCTACATTTTTTTGTTGTACTAAATCCTTAGTCGCTAGATTGAAAGCGATTAGATTTCCTAGATTCTCTTTTTTACCTTGATAGACACAGCCATTGTCTAGTGGAATAGTAGGTAGATTTGTATTGATATGATGTTGTATGGTCAGCATGGGTCTGGGGCTATGTCCATGAACTACTTGCCTGCCTTGCAAAAATTTATCTTCGGTCTTAAAATTTCGGATATAAAGCATCGCCTCAAAATCTTGCAAGGGATCAAAAGCAGCAAAATTAAACCCTGCATGTACCAACAAAAAATCTTCTAATATATAGTAGTAAGGCAAAGACTCTATAAACCTTACGTATTCAGATTTAATTTTTTCTGTGCGGACATCTACAACATTTTGTGCATTGTATTTTTGAGTAAAATTTTTGAGGATATATTTATTTCTATTGGCTTCTAAGAGCATAATTTCGTGGTTTCCTACCAATGGAAATACTTGATACTTTTGCTTTATCAGATGAAAAATAAAATCAAATACCCCTGCACTATCAGGACCTCTATTGACGTAATCTCCCAGTAAAAAAAGCTGATCTTTATGGCTCAAATTTAGTTTTTCTACTAATCTTTTAAAAGTATTTGAGCAGCCATGTATATCAGCAATCACCCACCTCTGCCCTCCTGGCACAAGGCGAGGCACTGTACTAGTAGCTCTTTGAGTAATGGGGCGAGGCTTAAACAACTCGGTTAATTTGTTAAAAATCTTCCACAAAGTGATCTAAATATTTTAGTGTTGAAAAATGTTATTATTAGTAGAAATATGTTAATCCTTTAGTAAAGGATTAGAAAGCAAATCTTAATTCAAAATATTGCTCATATTATTTATTTTCAATAATCTAAACAAGTAAATTGAAATTTTTGTTAGTGTGGCATTGTTTTTATTTATTTACATTAAAAATAACGCAAGATTTACAAAGATTTCTTCTCATTTCTAGTGTCATGATTTACTCTAAGAGCTTATATTTTTTCTTTATCTCAAAATCTTGACTAAAATTTATATGTATCTTTGTAAATCATAATCTTAAAAAATTTAAAAATAAACATGAGCAGTCCAGAAAACAAGGCTTCTTTAAATTTTATCGAAAATATCATTGAGCAAGATCTCAAAAACAATAAGCAGGGAGCAAGCATACATACTCGATTTCCACCTGAGCCCAATGGTTTTTTACACATAGGGCATGCCAAGGCTATCTGTCTTAATTTTGGTCTAGCACAAAAATATGGAGGACTTTGCAATCTTAGATTTGATGATACCAACCCTGCCAAAGAAGATGTACGTTATGTAGATTCTATCAAAGAAGATATTAAATGGCTTGGTTTTGATTGGGGTAATCGTGAATATTATGCCTCTGATTATTTTGATAAATTATATGAGTTTGCTGTTGAACTCATCAAAGCTGATAAAGCCTATGTAGATGAACTGAGCACCGAAGAGTTTAATGCGCTTAAAGGCACACCTTCTGAGCTAGGCAAAGGAAGTCCTTTTCGCAATCGTCCAATAGAAGAAAGTTTGGATTTATTCTCACGCATGAAAAGTGGCGAATTTGAGGAAGGCACGTATGTCTTGAGAGCCAAAATAGACATGGCTTCGCCTAATATGCACCTCCGTGACCCAGGCATGTATCGTGTCAAAAAAGCCCATCACCACCGCACAGGTGATAAATGGAAAATTTATCCTACCTATGATTTTGCCCATGGGCAGTCAGACTCTTTAGAAAACATCACTCATTCACTCTGTACACTTGAGTTTGAGGTGCATCGCCCTTTGTATAATTGGTTTATAGAAGCACTAGATATTTACCCTTCTGAGCAAACTGAGTTTTCTCGTTTGGAGATTAACTATACTGTTACTAGTAAAAGTAAACTACTACAACTGGTAGAAGAAAAGCATGTCAATGGGTGGGAAGACCCCCGTATGCCTACTCTTTCGGGTTTACGCAGAAGAGGATATACACCCGAATCTATCGTAGATTTTGTGCAAAAAACAGGCATTACCAAGCGTAAAAGTATCACTGATGTTTCTATTTTAGAAAACAGTGTTCGTGAACACCTCAATAAAATAGCTCCTAGAGTCATGGCAGTGCTTGACCCTATCAAGGTAATTATTACCAATTATCCTGAAGGAAAAGTAGAAGAACTCAGCACTGAGAATAACCCTGAAGATGCAGAAGCAGGACACAGAATAATTCCTTTTTCAAGAGAAATCTACATAGAAAGAGATGATTTTTTAGAAAATCCTCCTCCTCCAAAGAAATTTTACAGATTAGGCCCTAATAGATTAGTTCGCCTTAAATCTGCCTATATCATAGAATGTGAAAACTACCTCAAAGATGAACATGGCAATATCACTGAGCTACATTGCAAGTATTTTCCAGACTCAAAGAGTGGAGAAGATACCAGCGGTATCAAGGTAAAAGGCACTATTCATTGGGTATCTGTGGCACAAGCCATCACCGCAGAAGTACGTCTTTATGACCGTCTTTTTAATGTAGAAGACCCACTAGGTGATAAAGAAAAGGATTTTAAAGAGTTTATCAATCCAGATTCTTTAAAAATCATTACTGATGCCAAACTAGAGCCTAGCTTGAAAGATGCCAAAGCAGGAGAGCGTTTTCAGTTTCAACGTCTAGGATATTTTTGTGTAGATAGCCATGATTCCAATCCTAAACATTTAGTCTTTAATCGTACAGTTACACTCAAAGATACTTGGGCAAAAGAACAAGAGAAAAATTAGTTCTTTGAAATTTACCTTTTTTAACCATTAAGGAATGAAGAGTAGTAAAGACTTAATGTATCTTAATTTCTTAATGGCTTACCTTTTTTAACCATTAAGGAATGAAGAGTAGTAAAGACTTAATGTATCTTCCTATCTTAATGGTTTACCTTTTTTAACCATTAAGCAATGAAGAGTAGTGAAGGCTTTTGTTACTGAAATAGGAAAGAGAAACTTAATGTATCTTAATCTCTTAATGGTTCTCCCCCTCTTTAACCATTAAGAAATGAAGGGTAGTGAAGGCTTTTGCTACTGAAATAGGAAAGAGAAACTTAATGTATCTTCATCTCTTAATGGTTCTCC
>JBBRUH010000137.1:0-12305 GCA_038248005.1 Cytophagales bacterium
CGAGGAGCGTCTGCAGTCGGTACGGGGGCATCGGGCCCTGAAGACTAGCGTCAGTTCGCGTCTTCGAACAGCGCTTGCAGCTGGGCCACCGTGTCCGCGTAGAGGACGTTGGAGTCGGTGTAGCACTATTAGAAGTATTTGTTTTTGTAGGAATACTAGTTCTTGGACTTGCTTATGTGTGGGCAAAAGGCTTTTTAGACTGGATAAAACCACACCCTATCAAGTCTGATTTTACTTCTAAAATACCTACTGACCTCTATCAAAAAGTAAATGAACGGGTCTATCCTATCAAGAAACAGATAGAAAAGGTAGAGTAAAAAATGTTATTGAAAGACTTCCTTAAAAACTAAAATTACTGGTAATGCGGAAAAAAGTGTTTTCTCCAAAAGAATCATTACTATACGCTCCATACCTGTAATAAACGCCTGCTCCCAGTCCCCAATAGGCTGTATCCATGTACTTAAACTTCAAGATATTATTAATCATCACACCACTTTCTAGGAATCCTTTTTCTAAGGTCTTGAGTTCAATACCTTGATGTGCGGTTAGGTTATTGAGACTTCCCCAGCCCATGCTATGAGCGATGACTAGCTCAGGTTTGAAGATTTTGCTAGTTGATTTGTAAAGTAATTGCCCAAAGTTATGCGTCCAAAAAAAGTTAATAAATTGATTAGAAGCAAACTCATATAGATTCATCGTCTGAAAATAATCGGGCGTAACCACTGGCACATTTCTACCCATTCCTCTTCCATTAAACAAAATAGGATAGGGAACATCCCCATTGATAAGTCCACCTATTAAGGTGATTTGCATTTGTCCTAGACCTCTCAACCTAAACTGATGTGTAACTTTAGCCTCGTATTTTTGATAATCAAAATTACCCCCAAGAATCTTAGAACCTTTGATAAAGTTAAAAAATAAGGCAGGTTTTTTAGAATCCATAAAGATTTTACGCTTACCTATCTGTGCATAACTCTCCCCAAAAATAAATCTAAACTTCACTGAAAGCTCCGAAAAATTAAAGGAAGAATACAAAAGGTCATTCTCATTGTCTATGAAAGAATACTCATAGCCAGGTCTGACGTGAAAGGCATTTAATCCGATTTGTAACTGCGTAAAGCGATAAGGTTGCATCTGTAGATAGACTGAACCTCGCTGTATTTTATCCATTCTTTCAGTTACGAAGTACCGCAAAGAATTGGAGGAAAGCAAAGATTTATCTTCCCAAAACTGCAGATTACCTGGCTCAAAGACATCATCTTGGTACTGAATGCCTGCCTGTAGGTTATAGCGTTTCCAGACATAAAAATCTGCCGAAGTACCAAATTTAACCCGATTATCTCTAAATCCATAAGCCAAATAGCCTCCCACAGATAGGTTTTGGTTAAACTCAGGATTGGTGTAAAAGCCTGCTCCCAGACGCAAACCCTCATAGCGATTAATGCGAATGAACTGACTCATATCCAAATCAATCCACTTAATAGGAATCCTGTTAAGGGCAAGGGCTGTCGTAGCAGCTACTACAAAATCAAGGTTGTTTTTTTGCCCCAAACTATCCATATAGACATAGGTATTTGACTCTTTGGTATCCAAAGATTCTAGCCTTTGAGTCTGCCAAAAATCATCTGACCTCTTGTGTGCGTCCGCTTCTACTTCTATATTAATAGGTCCAAAATCACGCAAACGTAGTTCAGGCTCTATATTGATGTCCTTGGCATAACTCCTAAATACACCTACGGTGGGCTTGTCTGCGATTTTTAGACTATTAAAGGTAAACTCTGCATGTGTCTGAGTAGGAAACCAATTTTTATCTGCAATCCAGTCATATTTTTGCTCTACTCTGATGCTGATAAGCTCGTCAGGGTCAAGGGAGTTAATTTGTATATTTTGTAAGGCATATCTTTTGGTATGAATGGATAAATAGCCGTTTAAGCCGATGAAATTTTTATCGGGGTAAGGGATAAAAGAAATAATATACACCGTATCAGGATTGACGAATACGGTATCTTCTATATTGAAGAAATAATTCTCAGTACTGCCAGGGCTGATAGGGTTGAGATAGGCTTTGTTTAATACTTCTACATAATCTTTATAAAAATCAAAAGGCTCTAGACCTCCTGCCAATGCCAAAAAATCAGCCTTTTTAAAGCCTGAAACTCTATTAGCTACGATTGTTTTTTTATCGTTCCAAGGGCTTTTATGCTGATAATCTGTGATAGATTCGGATAAAAATAAATGATGTGTCTCAAGGTGATTTTGCAAGTCAAGGTCGGCACTATCAGTAGATTGAGCGATGACAGAGTCTGGCTCTACACTATCTTTGCTTGTGTCTATATAGAATTTTTGATAGGCACGGTATGTATAGTTTTTAATATTATCGGGTTGATTTTGTCTTCTATTTTTGACAGCAGCACGGATGAGACGGTTAGCAGGGTTCTCTCCTGCTTTGATGGTGATTTCTTGCAGACTTCGGTTTTGCTCAAAAAGACGAATCTTCAGTTTTTGCCTGAGAGGATTGATATCCTCAGGGTCTTTTATCTCATAGACGAAAGGCTCATATCCTACATAGCTAAACACAATTTTTTTGATAGGAATATCTACAAAAAGTTTGAATTTCCCATCAATATCACTGAGCGTGCCGAGTACCCCTTGATTGACAGTAATGTGTACGAAAGGAAGATATTCACCCGTTTTGAAGTCTGTTACTGTTCCTTCCAAAAGCACTGATTGGGCTTTGGCAGGCACAAGACCGATGAAAAAATAACCTATAAGACAAATAAAATAAAACTGTTTTTTTAAAGACATTCTCTAACTTAAAAGATTAGACCACAAAAATACAAGATTTCGGCTTATCTTTTGAAAAACCGATAAAAGTATTTCTGTTATCAGTATCAATTTTGTGCCAAAGCACTTTCAACACTAAAATTACTTTCCCTAAAAATGATGAAATAATGGTTTTAATCTAGTCTTTACCTTTTGTAAGCATCTTGATGGCATCCTCTGGGTTCTCTACTTCTATGATGAGTTGCTGGTAATTTTCATCTTTGACATTCACGATGATGCTTTTTTCTTTGTTCACCACATCCCAGAATATCTTGGTGCCATTTACATAAAAAGTGCCTGCTGTAATCAGATAAGGCACATAAGTGCCAGGCATCTTTAATCCTCTCCATTCACTAATCTCAGAAAAATCTTGGTGTGCATCGATGATATGCTCAGCAGGAATCTCTAACTGGCTTTTAAATGCCCACAGCTTGTGCATTCCTTTTACCTCAAAGATAAAGCGGTTATCTTGCTTGCTAATCTCAATCATAGTTTTATTGTCTGAGTAAATAAAATATTTTCTTATGCAAAATACTCAATCAGTTTGAATTGTTGGGAAGGTTTTTAAGATATATTTGGAAGTAAGGAGTTAATAGATAAAATAGCTAAAAATCAAATAGATTGAATATCTTGTGGTAAACCAACTCTCATAAAAAAACGAGCAAATGCCTGAGATAGATGTTCTCTATAAGGGGGTTGTAAACGGATTCTACTTTGAAGTGTCTGTACATATTCTCTCAAAAAGTTAATGTGTATCAGTAAAATTTTTACTTATGCCATAATTACCAATGGCAAAATCAGAATCAGAAAGAAGAAAAATAGACTACATTTAAGCATTTTTTGGAAGTTAAAACTTGTTGAAACTAAAATATAGATATTCAAGAATAAGCTCAAAAGATGAGCTCAAATTTGAGCCTATCTTTTATAAGAAGCCCCGTAATGAATTATCTTGAAAAAGGCTTTGTTTTGAATTTATAGATATTTAATAACACTTAAAAAACATACGAGTATGTCCACCAAAACTCAGTCTGTCATCACAGATACACACCTAGAAAAAGCTCTTAGTTATGAGGCGTACCGCCAGTTAATTGATGATTTGCTTGCCCAAAACCGTACTACGGGAGATTATAAGTCTGAAGGGATAGATATTATTCATTACACCAAAATGAATGTACAACGCATGAACCGTTGGGATAAGAGTGCGAAGATTCTGCCTGAGTTAAAAGAATCCATTGAAGAATTATCAGAAAAATGGATTTGGGTGGTCTTGACTGAGGGTTGGTGTGGCGATGCTGCCCAAAATATTCCTACCATTGTCAAAATAGCTGAGCTAAGTGAGGATATTGAAATTAAATTTTTGCTTCGTGATGAAAATCCAGAGGTTATGGATGCTTATCTGACCAATGGAGGTCGTGCTATCCCAAAATTGATTTGTCTCGATGAAGAAACCCTAGAAGAAATAGGCACTTGGGGGCCTCGCCCTGCCGAAGTACAGACCATGATGATAGATTATAAAAATAATCCAACAGGCACTTTTCAGGAGTTTTCAGAAAAGCTGCACAAATGGTATGCGACTGATAAATCACGTACACTCCAAAAAGAATTCTTGGCTTTGATTGAGTCTTGGAAATAACCTAAAAGCTGTTTTTACATCGTCAAGGTCTATTTTCGAAGAGTATAGACCTTGACAATGGTAATTATATACCTATCTTTTTTAAACAAAAGTAATCAGCTTTTTATCCTTAAAAAAGTGATTATCATTAAAACCTTTCAGGTAAAATTTATCTTTGCTATAAGATAATTCTGTGATAGAACAGTTGCTAATTTGCCAGTTTAGTTCTATTACTTTTTCATCATCTAGACCTAATACCAAGCCCATAATCATCCCAATTGTTCCTCCAGAAGTAAAAGCCGCTACCCTATCATGGCTATCTAACTGCTCCTTCAAAACCTCAAAACCCCCTGTTACTCGTTCTTTAAAGGCAGTAAAACTTTCATAACCTTCAGTGTGTAATTCTCCTAAAGCCCACTCCCTTGTTCCTCTAAAAAAAAGACGTAAAAGACCTTTGCGTACCCAAGGGTCCACATGTCCTTTTTCTTCTAATGCTTTTTTGAGTGATTGGTTTTCTGGCTCTTCTAAGAATCTAGGCAAATGGTGCCGATGAATTTCTGCTCCTTGATGCTCGTTCAGACCTTCGTGTGTGATAGCAGGAGGGAGGAATATTTCAGTAGCGGCATATTTTTCAGCAACCCCAGCATAAGTGCCTTCGTGTCGGTTCAAAAGTCCCATCAAACAAGCATCAAACTCAAAGCCTTCCTTGGATAGATATTCTCCTAAAATGCGTGCCTGTAGCTCCCCAGTTTCTGACAAGACATCATAGTTTTTTTGCATAAAAGAAGCCTGTCCGTGTCGTATTAAATATAAAGTTGCCATGTTATTCTCGTGATTTTATAAATGATGTATTCCACAAAAATACTGACAAATTATGGATTTGACTTCTTTGATAAACTAGGTTAAAAGTTAAGTTCAACTTCTTTTAATCTCTTACTAACTTGCCCAGCTATCTCTATCCAAGCTTCTGTATTGAATTGCTTCTGCCAAGTGTTCGGGAAGAATAGTTTCTGAATCAGATAAATCTGCGATGGTGCGAGCTACTTTAAGGATGCGATCATAAGCACGAGCAGAAAGTCCGAGACGATCCATTGCTCGCTTGAGCATATTTTTACCTGCATTATTGATTTCACATATTTTTTTGACCATCTGCGGAGGCATCATGGCATTGGAGTAAATATCAGAATACTCTTTAAATCTTTCTGTCTGGATTTCTCGTGCTTTGATGACTCTTACTCGAATCTCGGCACTGCTTTCATTTTTGCGAAGGGCAGTCATTTCGTCAAAAGAAACAGGCGTAACCTCTACGTGTAAATCTATTCTATCCAAAAGAGGGCCACTAATTCTATTCAAATATCGCTGCACGATGCCTGAGCCACAGACACACTCTTTTTCAGGATGATTGTAATAGCCACAGGGGCAAGGATTCATACTGGTAATGAGCATAAAATTGGCAGGAAATTCAAGAGAGAGTTTAGCTCTTGAAATTGTTACTCGGCGGTCTTCGAGAGGCTGCCGCATTACTTCTAACACAGTACGCTTAAACTCTGGTAATTCATCCAAAAACAACACACCATTATGAGCCAAAGAAATCTCACCAGGCTGAGGGATTGCACCACCACCTACTAGAGCGACATCACTAATCGTATGGTGAGGAGCACGAAAAGGGCGAAGATTAACCAAAGAAGTATTAGAACCCAATCTGCCAGCAACAGAGTGAATCTTAGTAGTTTCTAAGGCTTCTTGCAGGGTAAGAGGGGGTAAAATAGAAGGCAATCTTTTGGCGAGCATCGTTTTGCCAGCACCTGGAGGCCCAATCATAATCACATTGTGCCCTCCTGCGGCTGCGATTTCTAAGGCACGCTTGATATTTTCTTGCCCTTGTACATCCGAAAAATCAGAGGGATAACTATCCAAAGTATCAAAAAATAACTCACGAGTATTACTGTCTAGAGGCTTGATTTCTAAATCACCCGAAATAAATAAAATCGCTTCTTCAAGCGTCTTTACTCCTATCACATCTAAATTATTGACAATGGCTGCTTCGGAGGCATTTTCTTCAGGAAGGATAAAACCTTTAAAACCTCGTTTACGAGCTTCTATAGCAATGGGTAATACGCCTTTGATAGGACGCAATAGGCCATCTAGAGATAACTCACCCATGATTACATATTCTTCTAAACGAGGACTATCTAGCTGACCAGAAGCAGATAAAATACCCAAAGCAATGGGTAAATCATAGGCTGCACCTTCTTTGCGAATATCAGCAGGGGCAAGATTCACTACGATTTTTTGGCGAGGATAGCGGTAGCCTAGATGTTTGATAGCTGATTCTACTCTTTGTTGGCTTTCTTTGACTGCATTATCAGGCAAACCCACCATAAAAAATTTTATTCCTTGCATCACATTGACCTCTATTGTTACTATAGAAGCATCTATGCCATAGACTGCACTTCCGAAGGTTTTAGCAAGCATATTTTAGTTTTTTTTGAAATGATAGACTAACCAAATTTAAAGCAAAATATTGGTAAACTGAATAGTAAAGTAAGTTTTTATAAAAAATATACTTTAGCATCATCTTTTTCTAATGGTGCTTCAAAGTCTTATTTTTCATGATTTTCAAGGCTGAGTTCATGTTTAATATTATTTTTGTATTCAAAAAAATAAAGGACATGATTTTATTATTCTGATAAAAGTGATACAAATGCTTAAAATAAACAAAGAAGAGGTCATAAAATACAGTGTTTTTGTACTGGTTTTGATTGCTTTGGGGCAGTACCTTAGGTTATTTTTACTTGTTGATTTCAATAATTATCTACCCATTCATTCAGATGAATACTCTTATTATTTGAATGCCCTTTCATTCTATGAGACCTCTTCTTTAAGGGCTAGTTTTAGCTTAAGTGGCTATGGGTCAAGTGTATTGGGAGCTTCGGTACATGGGTTTGTGTATTCATTTTTTTATGGAGGGATTGCAAAGATGCTTACTTGGCATCATGCACAGATGGTGATTTTGAATCAAATATTCTTTGCTGTTGCAATGCTTTTTGTGCTTTTTCAGAAGGTATTAAGTCCTGCTCAAAGAATACTTTTGATAGCCCTCAATCTTTTATTTCCTGTGTTTCTGCTTTATACTTTTACTTATATGCAGACAGTCTTGCATTTATCATTCGCATTGATAATGAGTGTGTTAGTATATAGGATGTATCAAACACCTAAGTCTAAAAATCCTATATATTTCTTCTTAGGTTTTGTATTTTTGGTGGGTTTATTTCGCCCTTCTTGGTTTTTTTGGATGATGTTGATTTTGCCTTTAGCCTCTACTCGCAAGGTTTTGTTTCAGTATATTTTATTGTGCTTAGGAGGAATTGCTTTTTCCTTTTTGTTTATCAAATTTTTTGCAGAGCCAGTACCTAATTATTTTTCATACTTAATTTCTTTGTTAGTGAAAGGAGAATGGATACACGCTATTCTATCTTTTGGAAGGCATTTTTTAGAGAATACTTACTATTATCTTACCTATATTGAGTCTAGCTATGGTTATACCTATTTAACTATCAAATACCTTATACTAACTCCCATTTTATACTTTACTTGGAAGGCTTATCTCCAAAAAAAGCCCTTACATATTGCATTAGCTGGGATAGGTTGGGTTAATTTATTCTTACTTTTAGCACTTTATGATGCTTTTTTGTGGAGAGAAATAAGGATACTCTCACCTCTTTTTTATTTTTACTCTTTTTTCTTAGTACTTGAGTTAAAGCCTTATGAGCAACTAATCATCTTAGTTCCATCACTGATGATTTTTTATAAGTCAGATTATCTCATCAAGAATATTATCCTTGAAAGAGGAAACATTTCTTACAATACACTTGTAGAGATGCAAAAAGAATTAGATTTTTTGAGGGAAATTCCCACTTCAAAAGGCTTTACAAGAATAATTATCGATTTTGATATTAGAGATAACTCACTAGATGTCTTGTGTCTTCCTGTCAGCAATTACCTTCATTATCCTATCTGTTATGCAGCACCCTATTACTATACAAATAAACCCCAAAAAGGAGAATATATACTTCTGAGAACAACAGATAATAAACTAAAAAAAGGCTTTCTTAAACTGAAAGAAAGCCCTTATTATACTCTATACAAGAAAGAATAGAGGGTCAAAATTAGTTTACACTTTAATTTTATTACAGAAAACTGATTATCAAAATCTTACTAAAATAACTCATCACTCAAATGAAACTGCCAAATTCCATTTTTTTCTTCTTGATAAATTTTATTTTCTGATTCTAATAAATCTAAGTATCCCAAGGTCATCGCAAAACCAGCAAATTGAAAAACAGGAGTCGCATCTCTGTACAATTGCTCAGAAAGTGCAAAAACTTCCTTGTATCCATCTTTTACAAACTCTAAACATTCTTCTTTGCGTTGGTGAATCCGAGCTACTTGTTGCTTGATAATCGCTTGATGCTCACCAAAAACTTCTCCGTGTCCTGGGAAGACTTTTCGAATAGACATGTTATCTACTTTTTGATAACTCTCCAGCATGACAGGCAAGCCTTTTACACGTCCTAATCCTTCTATTTCACGCTCAATCACAGGCACAGGCGTAATATACATCAGCATGTCTGCCGAAATAAACCATTGATTATCAGGTTGATAAAAACCAGTCTGAGTGATGGCATGCCCAGGAACGTGCGTCACTTGCCATTTTTGTCCACCTATTTCTAAAATCTCGTCTAGTTTAAAAATATAAAGCTTTTCAGCAGGAACAGATTCCCAAAAATGAGGCATAACATCCATTCCTTGCAGGATACGTTTGGTAATGTCGGTAGGGCTTCCTCCTTTGTGCCATACCTCATTGATAAATTCAGATCTGCTATTCCATTGAGTTTTCATATCCAATGCCCAAGGATAGACCAATTCAGAAACCCAAATTTCAGCATCCGTTTCCCTTGCAATCCTACCTGACATACCGATATGATCTACGTGTGCATGGGTAATAATTACTTTTTTGAGGTCAGAAATTTTTAAACCATGTCCAGCTAATTCTAGCTGAAGGGCATCCCAGACTTTGTTTGATTTTTCGCCACAATCTATCAAAACAGGTTCAGGCTCTAAGAAAAGATAAGCGTTTACGGTATTCATCGCAAAATCTGTAGGCAGTACTAAGCGAATAGGCTCTTGTGTCATCATAATTTTTTTATAAGTTAATTCATAATCTCGTCTGGAAATATCCCTATGCCCAATGCCTGTGTCTTCACAGGCACGAAACCAAGCGAAATCCATCATATTTTCTCAAAAATAAAGAAAGAAATTTAACCCACGAATAAATATTATCCAACGAATAAATTAGTGGGCTACAAGAGTATTTTCTTAAAAATTCTTATCTTAGCAAGGATAAAGAAAACGATTGAAATAGACGTAATTAAATATGAAGCCTGATTTTTTAAATATAGATTTTTCAAAAGATTCTTCTGATACTCCCTCTTCTGCTGAAAAGGGAAACGCTTGGAAAAGTCCTGAGAAAATTGAAATTGAGCGATTTTATACTCCAGAAGATTTAAAAGAAGTAGAACATCTTGATTTTATAGCTGGCAAAGCTCCTTTTCTGCGTGGCCCTTATGCCACGATGTACGTACAGCGTCCGTGGACTATCCGTCAATATGCAGGGTTTTCTACTGCTGAACAATCCAATGCTTTTTATAGACGTAATCTTGCGGGTGGGCAAAAAGGACTTTCTGTAGCTTTTGACCTTGCCACTCACCGAGGTTATGACTCTGACAATTCTCGTGTAGAAGGAGATGTCGGTAAAGCAGGAGTAGCTATTGATTCTATCTTAGATATGAAGTTACTTTTTGATGGCATCCCATTGGATAAGATGTCAGTTTCTATGACGATGAACGGGGCTGTCATTCCAATTATGGCTTTCTACATCGTAGCTGCCGAAGAGCAAGGCGTAAAGCCTGAGCAACTTACAGGCACTATCCAGAATGATATTTTGAAAGAGTTTATGGTGCGAAATACTTATATTTATCCTCCTGCACCTTCTATGCGAATTATTGCAGATATTTTTAAATATACTTCTGCCAATATGCCCAAGTTTAACTCTATCAGTATCAGTGGCTATCACATGCACGAAGCAGGTGCACCCGCAGATTTAGAGTTGGCTTATACCCTTGCCGATGGATTGGAATATCTCCGAACTGGAATTTCTACTGGATTAAACATTGATGATTTTGCTCCTCGCCTTTCTTTCTTTTGGGGAATAGGGATGAATCATTTTATGGAAATCGCTAAAATGCGAGCAGGGAGATTACTTTGGGCAAAGATAGTAAAGCAGTTTAATCCTAAAAGTGAAAAATCACTCGCATTGCGTACTCACTGCCAGACTTCGGGTTATAGCCTTACTGAGCAAGATGTTTTTAACAATGTAACTCGTACCACTGTAGAGGCACTTGCTGCCGTGCTAGGGCATACACAATCACTGCATACCAACTCTCTGGATGAAGCCATTGCATTGCCGACTGATTTTTCGGCAAGAATTGCTCGTAATACACAGCTTTTTCTACAAAATGAAACGGGTATCTGTGATGTAGTAGATCCTTGGGGAGGTTCTTATTATATAGAAAAACTCACTCATGACCTCTGCCATCGCACTTGGGAGCTTATACAAGAAGTAGAAGAACTCGGAGGAATGACCAAAGCCATAGAAACAGGCTTACCCAAAATGAGGATAGAAGAAGCCGCTGCCCGCAAGCAAGCCCGAATAGATGCAGGCAAAGAAATCATCGTAGGTGTCAATAAATACCGTCCTGAAAAAGACAAAGAAATAGAACTCTTAGAAGTAGATAATACGGCTGTACTCCATTCACAACTTGCTAGGCTTAAGATGTTGCGTGAGGAACGCCAAGAAGCCGAAGTACAAGCTACTCTCGATGCCATCACACTTTGTGCTGAAACAGGAGAAGGTAATCTATTAGACCTTGCCGTCAAAGCAGCTCGTGTGAGGGCTAGTCTAGGTGAAATCTCTCAGGCAATGGAAAAAGTGTTTGGCAGACACCGTGCTACGATTCGAGCTATTTCAGGCGTTTACTCTGCTGAAGTCTCTGATGATGAAAGCTTCAAACTTGCACTAGAAATGGCAGATAAATTTGCAACTTCAGAAGGTCGCCGTCCACGTATCTTAGTGGCTAAAATGGGACAAGATGGACATGACAGAGGGGCAAAGGTCATTGCTACGAGTTTTGCCGATTTAGGCTTTGATGTGGATATTGGTTCGCTTTTTCAGACTCCTGCCGAAGTAGCCATGCAAGCCGTAGAGAATGATGTACACGTAGTAGGGGTTTCTAGCCTTGCTGCTGGTCATAAAACCCTCATTCCTAAACTCATAGATGAACTCCGAAAGCTAGAAAGAGAAGATATTTTGGTGATTGCGGGTGGTGTGATTCCTCCCAAAGATTATCAATTCCTATATGATGCAGGTGTTTCTGGTGTATTCGGCCCTGGAACGGTCATCGCCATCGCTGCTCAAAAGATTTTAGAAGAGTTGATGGATTATGTGGATTAGATGCCTACTTTTCGGTTCGTGGAGACACGAACCGAGGATTGGTATTCTTTAATGAATTACATGTAGATATATCTCCAAACTTTCACAAGCAAAATTATGCAACTTCTTAAACTGTGTGAGAAAAAGGTATCGATTCAACTCTTCGTAGTTAGTATCCTCACGAACCACTATTGGTTCTTGAAAACACGAACCGAAAATTACTGAATCATCCGAAGAAATATCTCCAAACTTTCACAAGCGAAGTCGGCTAATTGATGAGATTTTGTGAGGAGAAGACGACGGCTCAATTTGATGAAA